>NZ_LUJK01000050.1 GCF_001601825.1 Limnobacter sp. CACIAM 66H1
TTGAAAGCCAAGCTGTACGAGTTCGAGATGCGTAAACGCATGGCCGAGCAGCAGGCTTTGGAAGACACTAAAACCGATGTGGGCTGGGGCCATCAAATTCGCAGCTACGTGCTGGACAACAGCCGAATCAAAGACCTGCGCACCGGTGTTGAAATTTCCAACACCCAGCGCGTACTCGATGGCGACCTCGACCCATTCATTGAAGCCAGCTTGAAGCAAGGTATCTAAACCATGAACGACAAAATACAAGCCGCTGGCGACGAATTGCCAGTGGATGAAAATCAGATTATTGCCGAGCGCCGCGGCAAGCTGGCCAAACTGCGTGAGAAGGGCCAGCCTTTCCCCAACAGCTTCAAGCCTGAACACCGCGCTGCCGATTTGCACGCCAAATATGGCTTGCTGGACAAGGAAACTCTTGACCCACAGGGCATTGAAGTGTCTGTTTCTGGCCGCATGATGTTAAAGCGCGTGATGGGCAAGGCCAGTTTTGCAACCGTGCAAGATGGCACTGGCCGCATTCAGTTTTACATCAACAACGAGGGCGTGGGTGAGGGCGTTCACGGTGAATTCAAGCACTGGGATTTGGGCGACATCATCGCAGCCAAAGGCAAGCTGTTTAAAACCAACAAGGGCGAGTTGAGCGTGCACTGCACGGAAATTCACTTGCTGGCAAAAAGCCTGCGCCCGCTGCCCGACAAATTCCACGGCCTGGCTGATCAGGAAATCAAATACCGTCAACGCTATGTGGACTTGATTGTGTCCGAGCAAACACGCGACACCTTTGTTGCACGTTCACGGGCTATGTCGTCGGTTCGCAATTTCATGGCAGACCACGGTTTTCTGGAAGTAGAAACACCCATGTTGCACCCCATTCCCGGTGGTGCATCGGCCAAGCCTTTCATTACCCACCACAATGCACTGGACATGGAAATGTACTTGCGCATTGCGCCCGAACTGTATTTGAAGCGCCTGATTGTGGGCGGTTTCGAGCGTGTCTTCGAGATCAATCGCAATTTCCGCAATGAGGGTGTCAGCCCACGCCACAACCCTGAATTCACGATGATGGAATTCTATGCGGCATACTGGAACTACCGCGACTTGATGGACTTCACCGAGCAGGTGATTCAGCATGCTGCAACCACTGCGACCGGTAGCGCGAAGTTGACTTATCAGGGCCGCGAACTGGACTTGTCTAAGCCTTTTGCGCGCCTGACGATTGTTGAAGCCATTCAAAAGTACTTCCCGGAATATGGCACAGAAGACTTGCAAAACATCGACTACCTGAAAAAGGCTTTGGCCAAGAAAGGTGTGCATGTGGACAAAGAACCCGCGCTGAAAAATGCGGGGGTAGGGGCTTTGCAGTTGGCCTTGTTTGAAGAAACATCTGAAAGCCTGTTGTGGGAACCCACCTTCATCGTGGATTACCCGGTGGAAGTGTCGCCCTTGGCGCGTGCTTCGGATGCCAATTCACAAATTACCGAACGGTTTGAATTGTTCATCACTGGCCGTGAAATTGCCAACGGTTTTTCTGAGTTGAACGATCCGGAAGACCAAGCCGACCGGTTCAAAAAGCAGGTTGAAGCCAAAGAAGCGGGCGATGATGAGGCCATGTTCTTTGATGCTGACTTTATTCGTGCGCTTGAATATGGCATGCCACCCACCGGCGGTTGCGGCATTGGTATCGACCGTCTGATGATGCTGATCACCGATAGCCCCAACATTCGCGATGTGATTTTGTTTCCGCATTTAAGGCGCGAAGACTAATCAAGTTTGACTCACCGTGCATGCGTGTTTACAGCACCGTGCGCGGTTTGTATTCGATGTACTTGTTGGTTCTCCCCACTTGTAAGTTCACCGCACGTGTCGCGCCGTCCCGCCTTGGCGGGCTTTTATCCCTTCTTGATTGCTGGCTCGGTTCATGCGAAACGCAAAAGCGTGTTCGCATCGATTGCTTTCGCAATCGCCCCTCGCTGCGCATCAAGCGGGAAGCCCACCTGAAATCGGTGGAACGGCGCGACACATGCGGCGAACCTTTGTCTGGTGACACAGAACTGAGCATTTAATTTGCTTACTGCGGTCATGCCAGTACACTGAGTATCCAGAATATTTCCCGGCTCACTATGCGTCGTTCAGCCTTTGTTGCATTCCTTGCTTCCCTTCCGATTGTTTCTGCATGTTCCGCGTCAGATCAACGACTATCAACTCAACTGTTTGTGCATTCGAAAACAACATGCGAGTCGATATTCAAGTCTCATGAAGTGTTGATCATCGAGAATTTTTGCAGTACCGAAGGAAAACCCATTTTGATCAGGGTGGACGATCAAGAAATCAGGTCTGACTGGATCGATGAACGGACTAGCCGCTTTCTCTTTCAGGAAGGTTGCGCCAGTTCAGATGAATGTTTCTATGAGCTGAGTACAAACGAAGTCGGGGTGCGTGGCCGCTTCTCATATCGAATCAATATGACAGAAGGTGAATACAGCTTCGAAGTCGATAAATCTGGACAGTCGAAGGTGTTCAAGCAGTCATCCAAGGATATTCCATCTTGAAAGGATTATCACAGGCTTTTTTAAGTCTCTGCGCATGTCGCTTCATCTCGCCCATTTCAGGTGGGCTGCCCGCTTGATGCACAGCGAGGGGCGATTGCGCTAGCAATCGATGCGAACACGCTTTTGCGTTTCGCATGAACCGAGCCAGCAATCAAGAAGGGGTTCAAGCCCGCCAAGGCGGGATGAAGCAACAGGCGCAGAGGCCATCAAGAAACCGACGGGATGAAGCAACAGGCACATAGGCAATCAGGAAACTGGCGATGCCTAGAACACCGTCACCGCCACCTTCAAGGTATGTTCCCCACCACCATGCACCACACCCCGCATCGGCGGCACATCCGCGTAGTCTCGTCCAACTGCCACGGTCACGTACCGGGTATCTGGCAACTGGTTGTTGGTCGGGTCGAAGTCTACCCACCCCACATCAGGACCACACCACAGCGAAACCCAGGCGTGGCTGGCATCAGCACCCAACAGCTTGGGTTGCCCTGGTGGTGGTTCGGTCAGCATGTAGCCGCTTACATAGCGGGCTGAAAGCCCCAGCGAGCGCAGCACCCCCAACATCACATGTGCGAAGTCCTGGCAAACGCCTTCGCGGCTTTGCATGACCTCCTCAACGGTGGTCTGGATGGTGGTGGAACCACTCTGGTAGGTGAATTCCCGAAAAATACGCTGCATCAAGGCCTGCCCGGCGTGCACCACCTGGCGTCCGGGCCAGAAATCAAGACTGCCATAGTCGCGCAGCGAATCGAGCAAAGGCACATGTTTGGATTCAAACCTGAACTGGTAATCGTCAGAAATTGCTTGGCCAGCCTGGTAGCGCAGTTGGTCCACCAACTCATTCCAGCTTGGGCTGATCAAATCATCAATTGGCCCCGTGTGTAAAAAGCTGCTCACCTCGACTTCGCTTTCGCTGTGCACTTCGAGGTGATCGTGCGGGTAATTCATCTCGAAGTGATGAACCACATTGCCAAATGCATCGGTGTTGCTTTGTACAGTCGACGGATTGGGGCGAATTTTCAGCGTGTGCGAAATCAGCTTTTGACCCTTGCGCAAAGGCCCGGCTTCCATGCCTTCGCCTTCTTGCGGCTGCAAAATACAAATTTGCTGCGAGCATTCCGCAGGTTGTTGATAGTCGTAGTCGGTGACATGGGTCACCTTTCTTCTTTCCGAGAAGGGCATTGATTTATCTTCCCTGAATGACCTGGTCGGGCAACTCTGCCAGTCTGAAATATTGGGCACCCACAAGGTCTGAAACTTTGTAGGCCGTGTCGAGTAATTCTTGCAGCCAAACGCGCAATTTGCGCCCGGTATCGGCCGGGAAGGGCGGTTGCAGTCCCTCCAGGCTCAGGCCGTCCGGCATGTCGCCATTGCGGTACACGCTGTTGAACAGTTGTCGAATCTGGCTGGTGTCGCCGGGCAAGCGGTCAATCACAATGTCCAGCTTATACAGAATTCGGCGAATGGCATAGGGCGCATCTTCGTCAAAGATCAACAAGTCGAGTGTGGGCAACCATTCAAAGCGGTGTTGATAGCGCGACCTGTAGGTGATGGTGCTGTCGGCCAAGGCGATGGCCAAAGCCAGGCCGTGTTCGCCCGCGCGCCCAGGCATGCTGGTCAGTGACAGCAAACAATCGCAGGCACCGCACAAACGTTCAAGTTGACGGCCCAGTTGCAAAAAGCGCCAACCGTTGTCGCGAGTCATGTGGTCACTTTGCTCGCCGTGCATGGCCAGCAAATACAACTGAACCTGCTCCAGCGAAGCGGTGGGCAAGCTGCGTTGAAAACGTACCCAGTCCGGCTCGATCAGCACTTTGGCGCAATCGTTCAGCAATCGCCAATGGCCGCTGCTCAAGCGCTCCCTCAATTGCCCAGCAACATTGGCAAGACCGTTCAATTGTCCCGCAAGCCCAACGGCTGGTGGCGCATCGATTCCGGTTTTGTACCAGAGCCGTTCAAGAATATTGGCCTCAAGTTCATCCTGGTTCAGAGGTTCAGCCGGGTCAAACTCGGTACTCAATCCTTGTTTGCCGCACAATTCATGCAACAAACCCAAGGTCGTGGTGTCCAGGTATTCTTCTTCGTTCAGCAACAATTGCGCGCGCATTAACAGGCGCAATGAAAAACTGGCCCGCTCGGTGTAACGCCCAAGCCAAAACAAATGCTCCGCAGCCCGACTGGACACTGGCCTGCGCAACGCCTGCAAATCTTTGGCTTGCAGTTTTTCTTTCAGGTTGGTGGTGCGTTCGACAGGTTCGCCGCTGCGCACCCAAGTGTCCAGGCTGGTGCCGCCTTTTTGCATGCTCACAATGCCGTGTTGGTCACCAGCCACGCGGGTCAGCCCACCCGGCATCACGGTGTAGTTGCCCTGTCCATCAGTCACGGCGAACAGGCGCAGCATCATGGCGCGTTCTTCAATACCGCCAGCACCGGTCCAGATCGGCACGCGCGAAAGCGGTATCAATTCCTGAAGGGTGTATTGCGAGGGTCGCTGACTGATTTTGGATAACCAGGCCCGCTTTTCTATTTCATCCAGCTCCGAGCCCATGATGGATTCCATGGTGCGTCCTCGGCGGTTTGGTCCAGTGGATTTAATCACCAGGTTGTTCAGCCGTTCGCTGGCCTGCGCCCATGCAGGTGATTCGCCGCACCACCAGCTGGGCACGCTGGGCAACAGCAAATCTTCTTGAAGGTAGTGTTGGCCTAGCCCCGGCATAAAGCCGTGTATGGCCGGGCTTTCCAACCAGCCTGCGCCGGGCATATTGGCCATGACAACACCACCGGTGCGAATGGCCTGCAAGAGGCCGGGCACGCCCAGTTGGGAATCCTCGCGCAGCTCAAGCGGGTCGAGCCATTGGTCATCCGTTCTGCGAATCAATCCATCGATGGGCTCAAGTCCATTCACGGTTTTTAGAAACACATTGTTGTTGCGCACGGTCAGGTCGCTGCCTTCAACCAGCGAAATACCCAGATAACGCGCCAGGTAGGTGTGCTCAAAATAAGTTTCGTTGTACGGGCCAGGGGTCAGCAGGGCAATGCGTGCATTTTCACCCTTGGGCGAAAGCCTGCGGATACCATCGATGTAGTCGCGGTAAAAACCGGCCAAATGCTGAATGTGCATTTCTCGAAAGCCGCGTGTAAAACTGCGCGAAATACTCAGACGGTTCTCAAGTGCATACCCAAGCCCGGAAGGGGCCTGCATGCGGTGGGTGATCACCCACCATTTGCCATCCGGGCTGCGGCCGAGATCGAACGCCACCATGTGCAGCCACACCTTGTTAGGTGGTTCCGTGCCTTGCATTTGCGGCAAGTAGCCTGAATGCCCAAAGACCAGATCTGCAGGGAGCAGACCTTTGGAAAGTAATTCGCGCTTGCCATACACGTCGGCCATCATCGCATTCAACAGGCGCGCACGTTGGGCAATCCCGGTTTGCAGCACCGCCCAATCAGCCTGGTCAATGATGAAAGGCAGCAAGTCGAGCGACCAGGGGCGTGAAGTGCCCTGTGCGTGGTCGGCGTACACATTGTAGGTAATGCCGTTGTCGCGAATTTGCTTGGCCAGGGCATTCAACTTGCTGTCCAGGTGGTCGCTAAGCCCGGTGGTGGGCAATCGGCTAACGAAATCTGCCCATGCTGGGCGCAGAACACCTTTGACCGCCAGCTCGCTGTAGTACGCGCTGGTGCCTTGAAGGATGCTCTGCTGCCAGGGCACCTCGACATTTGCTAGGGTGGTGTTCGGGTTCGCGCTCAAAGCGGTCACTGCCTAAAGTTCGGTGCCCTATTGTAAATGCCTAACACCATCTTAGGTCTAGTGTGATGGGGAACTCGGGTCTTCCGCTTGGGCTTTTTACACTAACCTTGCCATGGGTATGGCCCATGCGGAAGAAGCGGGTTAGGCGTCGGCTTTCCGCTTCGAAGGCATTCACCGGGAATAGGTCATAATTGCGCCCGCCCGGGTGGGCTACATGGTACTGGCAACCACCCAGGCTGCGGCCATTCCATGTGTCGATCAAGTCGAACACCAAGGGGGTGTGTACGCCAATAGTGGGGTGCAGGGCGTTGGGTGGTTGCCAGGCCCGGTAGCGCACGCCAGCCACGTATTCGCCCTCGGTGCCCGTGCTGTGCAGGGGTACTTTTACACCATTGCAGGTCAGGGTGTAGCGTTCATCGACAAAGTTTTTTACTTTCACTTCCAGGCGTTCAAGTGACGAATCGACATACCGCACAGTGCCACCGGGCGCGCCTTCCTCGCCCAATACGTGCCAGGGCTCCAGGGCGCTGAATAACTCCACCTCAACACCACGGCTGGAAAAGTCGCCCATCTTCGGAAAACGGAACGCAAAGTGCGGTGCAAACCAGTCCATCTGAAACGGGAAACCGGCAGCATTCAGATCGGCCACGACATCTGCGATGTCGTTTTTGACGAAGGTGGAGAGCATGAACTGGTCGTGCAGGCGTGTGCCCCATTTCACGAGCCTTGCCGTGTAAGGTGTTTTCCAGAATTTGGCAATCAGGGTGCGCAGCAGCAGTTGCTGCGCTAGGCTCATTTGAGCATTCGGTGGCATCTCGAATGCACGCAACTCAAGCAGGCCCAGGCGTCCTGTGGAGGTGTCGGGGCTGTACAGCTTGTCAATACAAAATTCGCTGCGGTGGGTGTTACCTGTCGAATCGATCAAAATGTTGCGCAAAAGGCGGTCGATAATCCACGAAGGCGGGTTGCCTCCATGCTTTTGCATTTGCCGATCCAGCTCATTGAGTGCCAGTTCAAGTTCGTGAACCTGATCGCTGCGTGCTTCGTCTACGCGCGGGGCCTGGCTGGTAGGGCCAATAAACAGGCCTGAGAACAAATAGGATAAGCCTGGGTGGTTGTGCCAGTAACGCAGCAGGCTGCCCAGCAAATCAGGGCGGCGCAAAAAAGGGCTATGTTCTGGGGTTTCACCGCCCATCACGAAATGGTTGCCTCCACCCGTGCCGCTGTGCCTGCCATCCAGCATGAATTTTTCGGTAGAAAGGCCAATTAGTCGCGCTTCTTCATACAAATTCGTGGTCAGGTGCAATAGCTCACCCCAGTTTTTGCTAGGTTGAACATTCACCTCCAGCACGCCTGGATCGGGTGTAACTTGCAACATGGTCATCCGCTTGTCACGCGGGGGAGGGTAACCCTCCAGCACCACAGGCTGACTCATCGCCTCGGCGGTATCTTCAATTCTGGCTACCAGTTCAAGATAATCGTCGAGTACCTCGAGTGGGGGCATGAACACATACAAATGTCCGTTGCGTGCCTGCACACACATGGCGGTACGCACAATGTGCGTGGCCGATTCTTTCATTACAGGGGCCTTGTCATCGGTCACACTGGCTGCACTTGCTTTGGCACTGGGCTTTTGCAGGGCCACGCGTGAAGGAGCAGGGGGTGCGAACGGGTCGGCAGGAATGGTGTATGGATAGTCCTTTTTAGCCACCCAGGGTTGTGAATCCAGCGGCAGGCGATAGCCCATGGGCGAATCGCCCGGAATCAGGTACATACGTTCGTCTCGCAAAAACCACTGCCCTGTGCGCCATTGGCCTTTGGTTGATTGAATGGGCAGGCAATAGCCCACTTCCTCGGTCAGCCCTTGGGTAAACACCTTGTTCAGGCGCTTGCGCTCAAGTGGGTCGTCCAGCCTTGAATCGAATGGGTCCACATTCACGGGCAGTTTGCGCTCGCGCCACATGTAATACCAAGCGTCTTCGAAACCAGGCATCACGTAGCGCGGGTGTAGCCCCAAGCGGCCGCACAACCCTTCCATAAACTGTTTGGCGGTGGCGTTGTTTGCTTTTCCATCCGCTTGTTCATGGCTGAGCAGTTTCGGGTTTTTCCAGATTGGCTCACCGCTTTTCAGCCAGTACAGCGAAAGTGCCCAACGCGGCAACTGCTCGCCGGGGTACCACTTGCCTTGACCAAAGTGATATAGGCCGCCCTTGCCATAATATTTGGCGAGCCTATTCAGCATCTTGATGCCGTATTCGCGTTTGGTGGGCCCCAGTGCATCAATGTTCCACTCAGCAGCACCCCGGTCTGTGTTGGCCACAAAAGTGGGTTCGCCACCCATGGTCAGGCGTACATCCAGTGCGTCAAGTGCTTTGTCCACTTCAAAGCCCAGTGCTTCAATGCCCTTCCATTGCTCATCAGAATAAGGTTTGCTGGTGCGCGGCGATTCATACACGCGCTGTACGCTCATTTCATGTTCAAACTCAACTTCGCATTCATCCAGCGTTCCGGTGATGGGTGCTGCGCTGCTGGGTTCAGGTGTGCAGGCCAAGGGGATGTGGCCTTCTCCAGCCAGTAAACCGGAAGTGGGGTCCAAGCCTATCCAGCCGGCACCGGGCAAATACACCTCGCACCAGGCATGCAGGTCGGTGAAATCTTTTTCGGGGCCATCGGGGCCGTCGATGGCTTTGACGTCGCTGGTCAGTTGAATCAGGTAGCCCGAGGCAAACCTGGTCGCCATGCCCAGTCTGCGGAAAATTTGTACCATCAGCCACGCAGTGTCGCGGCAGGAACCAGACCCGCTGTTCAGCGTTTCATCGGGTGTTTGCACCCCCGGCTCCATGCGGATCAGGTACTTGATCCGCTTGGCCAAATCCTGGTTCAGAGCCACCAGAAAATCGATGGTTTTAACCCGGCTCAAGTTCATCTCGGCCATGTAGGCGTTAAAAGCCTTTCCTGTGTGGCAGGGCACCAGGTAGGGGGCCAATTCCCGGTCAAGCGATGCATCGTATTTGAATGGAAAAAATTCAGCCGCTTCTTCGAGGAAAAAATCGAAGGGATTCAACACTGACATTTCAGCCACAAGGTCCACCGCGATTTCCAGCATCTCGGTGCGCTCGGGAAATATCAAGCGCCCCATGTAATTGCTTTGCGGGTCTTGTTGCCAGTTGATGAAGTGGGTTTGCGGCAACACCTTCATGCTGTAGGAGAGAATGCGCGTGCGACAGTGCGGGGCCGGGCGTAAACGCACCACTTGGGGGCCCAGATTGATCAGGCGATCGTAGCGGTAGCGTGTAATATGGCGCAGAGCAACATGAATAGACACTGTGTAATCCCAAAAATGAAGCCGAACAAACAAAACCCGTTTACGGCATGGAGAGAAGCATGAACCATGCCGAAGAAATCTGGAAAACTTTGGTGCGCGCCACGGTGGACAAAAAACACCCTTGGCGTGTTGTGGGTTTCAGCACGGCAGGCCCGAAAGGCCCCCAAGTGCGCTCGGTCATCTTGAGGGCCGTTAACACAGACAATCATCAACTGGTGTTTTACACCGATCGTCGAAGCCAGAAAATGGCCGATATTGCCCACGATTCACGTGTGGCGCTTTTGTTTTGGAGCCCACGCAGCAACACCCAGCTTCGAGTATGTGGCATTGCAGCGCCG
This sequence comes from Limnobacter sp. CACIAM 66H1, assembly GCF_001601825.1. Taxonomy (GTDB): domain Bacteria; phylum Pseudomonadota; class Gammaproteobacteria; order Burkholderiales; family Burkholderiaceae_B; genus Limnobacter. Next base: position 9,964 of record NZ_LUJK01000050.1, read on the forward strand.
CAGACCAGTGAATTGATTGTGAACAGTCTTTGGGCACGTATCCCCGAATATGCCCGAAAAGACTACGCCACCCTGAGCGCCCCGGGTGACGTGCTATCAGGAGGAACTCTGGTCTATGACTTCCATACGGCACGTGCCAACTTTGTGGTGTTGAACGTGAAAGTATTGAGTCTTGAACTGCTGGAATTGAAACGGGAAGGGCATGTCAGGTTTCGTTGCGATCTTGACGAAACCGGACGCTGGATTCATCAAAACATGATTCCCTGAGGGTATCCTGAACTTTGGATTTTTTTGAGCAGTCAGCAAAGTGAGGTTTTAGCCATGAGCGACACGAAATATACACCACCCAAGGTTTGGGTGTGGGACAAGGAAAGCGGCGGCAAGTTTGCCAATATCAATCGCCCGATTGCCGGTGCTACGCACAACAAAGAATTGCCAGTTGGCGAGCATCCCTTGCAGCTTTATTCACTGGCCACGCCCAATGGCGTGAAGGTCACTGTGATGCTGGAAGAATTGCTGGCTCTTGGCCACACAGGTGCTGAATACGACGCCTGGTTGATCAATATTTCCAACGGCGACCAGTTCAGCAGTGGCTTCGTGGAAGTGAACCCCAACAGCAAAATTCCTGCGCTGCTGGACCGCAGCACCAACCCCGCCACGCGAGTATTTGAGTCGGGCTCCATTCTTTTGTACCTTGCCGAGAAGTTCAAGGCATTCTTGCCCACCGACCCAGCCAAACGGACAGAAACCTTATCGTGGCTGTTCTGGCAAATGGGCAGTGCGCCCATGCTGGGTGGTGGTTTTGGGCACTTTTACGCCTATGCACCCGAGAAGTACGAATACCCGATTAACCGGTATGCCATGGAAGTGAAACGCCAGCTTGATGTGCTGGATCGTCAGCTGGCCAACCACGAGTACATTTCTGGCAGCGAATACACGATTGCGGACATGGCGATTTGGCCTTGGTACGGTGCATTGGTCACCAACAAGGTGTACGAGGCGGCCGAGTTTCTGGAGGCCCACACTTACACCAATGTGCTGCGCTGGACCCATGAAATTGCCAAACGGCCTGCGGTTATTCGCGGGCGAATGGTGAATCGCGCCTGGGGTGAGCCCAATGAGCAGGTGCTTGAGCGGCACAGTGCCAGCGATTTCGACGGCAAAGCCATTTAACGGCCGCCAGCTGGGGCACAATGTGCCCTTTCTTTGATTGGCAGTGGAGTTTTATTGTGTACAAACTTGCGTTTGCATTGGTAGTGGCTGGTTTGGCGGGTTGCGCGTCAACCCATGATTTGTCCAAAGGCAGCAACATGCTGGGCGGTGGTTACAAGCAAGAAGAAATGGGTCCAGGCCTGTTTTATATTTACGCTCGCTCAAACCACGCCCCTTGGACCAATCTTGAAGCCGCCCGAACAACTTGGCGTACCGGAGCGGAGCGGGCTTGCGCGTCTGCTGAATACGATGAACTCGCCATTGAAGAAAACGAGAAAGACACCGGCCTGCAAAACAGCAGTGGCGTGCGTTACCTGGTCACTGAGCGAACCGGGTATGCCAAATGCGATTCATCGACGTTAAGCAGCGCAGAGATCAATCAAATTATCGGAAAGGACTCCGCAGTTCGATAATCACCGGGGAGAGTGAATGCGTTTGTTCAGCGCAGTTTTCGTTGTGTGCTTCATGTTGGTAAGCACCGTGCATGGCGCATCCACACCCGTGGTGCATGAACGACAGGACTGGAAAACATTTTTCGATCAGCACGATGCTGTGGGCACGCTCGTCGTGTTGGACCAACGTAGCGTCAATCCAGTTTTTCAGGTCTATAACCCGAAGCGAGCCAGCACACCTTATCTGCCAGCCTCCACTTACAAAATTCCTCATGCCTTGTTTGCACTGGAACACGGTGTGGTGAAAGACGAGTTTCAGGTTTTTAAGTGGGATGGAAAAAAGCGCGATTTTGACGTGTGGAATTCTGATCACAACTTGCGCTCGTCCATGCGGGGCTCTGTGGTGTGGGTGTATCAGTGGATGGCGCAACAAATTGGTGAACAATCCGCCAAAACCTATCTTGAAAAAGCAGGCTACGGCAACGCAGACCCCAGTGGTGGAAAAGACGGTTACTGGCTGGATGGCAACATACGAATTACTGCGTTTGAGCAAATCAGTTTTCTACAAAAACTGTATGCGAACAGCTTGCCTTTCAGAATAGAACACCAGCGCCTCGTGAAAGACATCATCGTTGTAGAGGCTGGACGAGACTGGATACTGCGTGCAAAAACAGGCTGGGAGGGCAGCTTTGGCTGGTGGGTCGGTTACGTTGAATGGTCAAGCGAACCGGTGTTTTTCGCCTTGAATATCGACACACCCAACCGTATCAGCGACTTGCCCAAGCGTGAGGCGATCACCCGGGCAGTGCTGCAGTCGATACAGGCATTGCCTGCAACAGACCGGTAAGTGTCGAATCCAATCGGCTCAGGGGTGATTAGTCCTGTTCCTCAATCCACGTCATCTGGATGGCTTCCAGAATTTTTTCATTTGATTTTTCTGGATCATCGTTGAAGCCTGGCAGGGCGCACACCCACTTGTGTAAATCTGTGAAGCGAATGTACTGCGGGTCAACATCAGGATGAGCGTCAATCAGCTCCAGCGCAATGTCCAGCGTGTCAGTCCATTTCATGTTGCTGCCTCCTTGATCAGTGATTCTCACGTGCGTGGTTGATCGTGTACTTCGGCAATTCAACCACCAGGTCTTTGTCAGCCACTTTCACCTGGCAAGACAAACGGCTTTGAGGAGTCAGACCCCAGGCCATGTCCAGCAAGTCGTCTTCGTCATCATCGCTTTCGGTCAGGCTGTTGAATCCTTCCTTGATGATCACATGGCAAGTGGTGCAGGCACAGCTCATTTCGCAGGCATGTTCCAGTGCAATGTCATTTTTCAGAATGGCTTCGCAAAGCTGCGCGCCTACTGGCACTTCAAATGTTTTGCCTTCAGGGCACAAACTTTCATGGGGCAAAATCTTAATGATTGGCATGTCAAAATCTCTCGTAATCCGTTGTGTTGCGTTTATTTCGCCGCGCCGCCAAGAGTGGTGCTCACAGTCTCAATGGTTTTTCCTGTCAAGGCCTTGCGTATACCAGCGTCCATGCGGCGCGCTGCAAAGTCCTCTGTCAGGTGGCTCAAGTCTTCAATTCCCTTTTCAATGGCGCGTAAATCGTCTGTTTGCGCCAATTCACGCAATGCTTTGACACTGGCGTCGATTGTCTCGCGTTCCGTCGCTTCCAGCAGTTCACCATCTTTGCCGATGGCGGCTTCAACCGATTCCACCAAGCGCATGGCTTCGACCTGCTGTTCGCGTAGTTGACGCGCATTCATGTCCGCTTCGGCGAATTCAAAGCTGTTTTTCAGCATGCCCGCAATTTGATCATCGTCCAAACCATAAGAGGGTTTCACGGTGATGTTGGCTGAAACACCTGAACCGGTTTCCATGGCATTTACCGCGAGCAGGCCGTCAGCATCTACCTGGAAGGTGACGCGAATGCGCGCTGCACCGGCCACCATGGGCGGGATGCCACGCAGCTCAAAACGGGCCAATGAGCGGTTTTCAGAAACAAGTTCACGCTCGCCCTGAACCACATGAATGGCCATGGCAGTCTGACCATCTTTGAAGGTGGTGAATTCTTGCGCACGCGCCACAGGAATGGTGCTGTTGCGGTTGATCACGCGCTCGGTTAAACCACCCATGGTTTCAAGTCCAAGGCTCAGCGGAATGACATCGAGCAGCAACAAATCATCATCGCTTCGGTTGCCAGCCAGCGTATCTGCCTGAATGGCAGCACCAATCGCAACCACCTCATCCGGATTCAGATTCACCAGCGGGTCTTTGCCAAAAAATGCTTTCACTGCCTTGCGAATGACTGGCATGCGGGTAGAACCGCCCACCATGACCACACCGTCAATTTCCTCGGTACTTAAGCCAGCATCTCGAAGGGTTTTGCGTGCGGCCTGAATGGTGCGTTTCACCAGCGGTTCAACAATGGTCTCGAATTGCTCGGCGGTCACTGTTTCAGCGATGGTCTCACCGCTTTTGAATTCAACACTGAGAAAGGCAGTGTGCTCATGCGAAATTTGTTCCTTCACTCGGCGGCAAGCCATCACCAGGCGTGAACGCTGTTGCGGGTTCAGTTCCTGAAACCCGTGCGTCGCGATGAAGTGATCGGCCATGGCCCGGTCGAAATCGTCGCCACCCAAGGCAGAATCGCCACCCGTGGCGAGCACCTCAAATACGCCTGCTTGCAGGCGCAGAACGGACACATCGAATGTGCCACCACCGAGGTCGAACACCACAAATTGCCCTTGCGCTTTTTGATCAAGCCCATAAGCCACGGCGGCGGCGGTGGGTTCGTTGATCAGTCGCAGTACATTCAAGCCAGCCAGCTGAGCGGCGTCTTTGGTAGCCTGGCGTTGAGCATCGTCGAAGTAGGCCGGGACGGTAATGACCGCACCCACCAGTTCCCCACCCAAAGTGGCTTCGGCGCGTTTTCGTAAATTACGCAGGATATCGGCAGACACTTCAACCGGGCTTTTGGTGCCGTAATCAGTTTGAATTTCCACCATGCCGCCCGAGTCTTTGAGCCGGTAAGGCAGATTCAAGCTTTGCACGTCCTTGTAGCCGCGACCCATGAGGCGTTTGACGGAGAACACTGTATTGAACGGGTCAGTGTCGGCACAGGCCAAAGCATCTTCGCCCATGTTTTTCACGCCGGTTTCGCCATAGCGAACCACGCTGGGCAAAATGACTCGACCAGAGGAATCGGGTAAACATTCGGCACTGCCGCTTCGTACGCTGGCCACCAGCGAATGCGTGGTGCCCAGGTCGATGCCCACAGCAAGCCTGTGCTCATGGGGTGCAGTCGACATGCCGGGTTCGGCAATTTGTAACAAAGCCATTAGCTGGCGTCCTCCAGTTGCTCCAATTTCTTGGTCAACTCAATCATGAATTTGTCGATAAACAGCAAGGCTTGCGCAGTGGCATTGGCGGCTTGCGCATTGTTCTCGCTGTCGATTTGTTGGGCTATCAAGGCAAGGCAGCGCTTCTTTTCCGCGGCCACTTCATCCAGCAAGTCTTCAAGTGCCTCTACACCGTCGATTTCTTCCAGCGTTTCACGCCATTCCATTTGCTGCATCAAGAGCGCCGGTGGCAAATTACTTTGCTGTCCGCGCGGGTTCTCACCGCGCAACTCACACCAATAAATGGCGCGTTCCAACGGGTTTTGAAGGCGCTTGTAGGCCTCGTTAACCCGCGTGGCCCATTGCACCGCCAGCCGTTTTTCTTGATTGCTGGAATTCGCAAACCGGTCGGGGTGAGTTTGACTTTGCAAGCGCAAGTACGAAGCAGAAAGGGCTGCGCTGTCCAGTGCGAACTGGCAGGGCAACCCAAAAATTTCAAAGTCGTTGTCGCTAAGCTTGATTGCTGACTTATTTGCCGAATTAGTCATTACACTGTGAAGCTTTCACCACAGCCGCAGCGCGCCTTTTCGTTGGGGTTGTTGAATTTGAAACCTTCATTCAGGCCTTCGCGTGCGAAGTCCAGCTCAATGCCCTCCAGATAGGGCATGCTTTTCGGGTCCACAAAGAGCTTCACACCATGGGCTTCGAACACATTGTCCTCGTCGGCCACAATATCGACAAATTCAAGCTTGTAGGCCATGCCTGAACAACCTGTGGTGCGCACACCAATGCGCAAGCCAATTCCCTTACCGCGTTTGGTCAGGAACTTGCTGATGTGGTCGGCGGCGCGCTCAGTCAATGTAATCGCCATGGTGTTCAATTCCTTTTCAACAACTTTTCAACGATCAGGCATGCTTCTTTTTGTAATCTTCAACTGCGGCCTTGATGGCGTCTTCAGCCAAAATGGAGCAGTGAATTTTTACAGGTGGCAATGCCAGTTCTTCGGCGATGGCGGTGTTCTTGATTTCCAAAGCCTGATCCAGAGTTTTACCCTTGACCCACTCGGTGACCAACGAAGACGATGCAATGGCTGAGCCACAGCCATAGGTTTTAAACTTTGCATCGGTAATTACGCCGTCTTCACCCACTTTGATTTGCAGCTTCATCACGTCGCCGCAGGCGGGTGCGCCAACCATACCTGTACCCACTTCGTCGTCGCCCTTTTCGAACGAACCTACGTTGCGGGGATTTTCATAGTGGTCTAGAACTTTTTCGCTGTATGCCATGGTACTTCTCCTCAATCTTTAAATATTTCAGTGCTCAGCCCATTGAACGGTGCTCAAATCCACGCCGTCCAGGTGCATTTCCCAAAGTGGCGACAATTCGCGCAACTTCGCTACTTTGGTTTTCATCAATTCGATGGTGAAATCAATATCTGCTTCAGTGGTGAAGCGACCAATCGAGAAACGAATCGAGCTGTGCGCCAATTCGTCGCTGCGACCCAGGGCACGCAACACGTAGGAAGGTTCCAGCGAGGCCGATGTACAGGCTGAGCCTGACGACACCGCAATGTCTTTCACTGCCATGATCAGCGATTCACCTTCCACAAAATTGAAGCTCACGTTCAGATTGTGTGGAACACGTTGCTCAAGATCACCGTTTACATAAATTTCGTCGATGGCTTTCAGGCCATTGAGCAAGCGGTCACGCAGGGCTTTCATGCGGGGCAACTCACTGGCCATTTCTTCTTTGGCGATACGGAATGCTTCACCCATGCCTACAATTTGATGGGTGGCCAGGGTGCCGGAACGCATGCCACGCTCGTGGCCGCCACCATGCATTTGTGCGTCAATTCGAATGCGGGGCTTGCGGCGCACATACAGTGCACCAATGCCCTTGGGGCCGTAGGTTTTGTGGGCACAAAAACTCATCAAGTCGACTTTCAGTTTTTGTAGATCGATGTCAACTTTGCCGGTGGCTTGCGCAGCATCCACGTGGAAAATAATGCCTTTTTCCCGACACAGCTCGCCAATCGCGGGAATGTCCTGAATCACACCAATTTCGTTGTTCACGTACATGACGGAAATCAGCACTGTTTCGGGCCGAATGGCGGCTTTCAAAGCATCCATGCTGATAAGGCCGTTTTCTTGTACGTCCAGATAAGTGGCTTCAAAACCATGACGTTCCAGGTCGCGGAAAGTGTCCAGTACTGCTTTGTGCTCGGTTTTCACAGTGATAATGTGCTTGCCTTTGGTTTCACCGTAGAACAGAGCTGCACCTTTGATGGCCAGGTTGTTCGATTCAGTAGCACCCGAAGTCCACACGATTTCACGTGGGTCTGCGTTGACCAGGGCTGCAACATCTTCGCGGGCCTTTTCAACGGCTTCCTCGGCGGTCCAGCCATAGGCATGGCTGCGAGATGCCGGGTTGCCAAAGCTTTCACGCAGGAAAGGGATCATGGCGTCGGCTACACGCGGATCCACAGGTGTGGTGGCGCTGTAATCGAGGTAAATCGGCATCTTCATAGTGTGTGTGCTCCAATCAACTGCTGTTTAATGTGTGTGCTGTGCGGCCGCTGCATTAGATGCTGCTGGCCTTTCACGAAACTGAATGGTTCGTTCCGCGTCTTTCTGTTTGTGCTTTTCCACGAGGCATTGCAAGGTCACCGAGCCCAGGTATTCAAGCATTTTCGTGTTCAGGCTGCTCCACAGGTCGTGCGTCATGCACTGGCCTTCGTCGGTGCAGTTTTCCTTGCCGCCGCATTGTGTGGCGTCCAGCGGTTCGTCCACGGCCAAGATGACATCGGCAACGCTGACTTCCTTCAGGGCGCGGGCGATATGATACCCGCCACCGGGGCCTCGAACGCTTTCGACCAACTCGTGACGGCGCAACTTGGAAAACAATTGTTCCAGGTAAGACAGCGAAATGTTCTGGCGCTGGCTGATGCCGGCGAGCGATACCGGCCCAGTGTCTTGCTGCAAGGCAAGATCAATCATGGCTGTGACGGCAAATCTGCCTTTTGTGGTCAATCGCATGGCAACCCTTTTTAATTCCTACTATTTTGGTCAAGTATAGCAAAGTTGACCGTTTTACTCAAGTATTCAAGCGGTTTGGGTGGCTAGGGGAAACCTTGATTTGGCGCGGAGAATCGACAAACAAAAACCGCCAGCCATGGCCAGCGGTTTTGGACTTCAACGCCCGCCAATGATTGGCGGGGTAGTACCGGTTATGCGGCAGCGAACTGAAACACGCGCTTGCGCAACACCTCCAACAAACCTGTGCAGCTGTCTTCAATGTAGTTCAATACGGTGTCAAAACCATCGGGGCCACCATAATAGGGATCGGGCACGGTGGCTTCGTCGTGTTCGGTGGCGTAGCGCATCATCAACTGGATTTTGTGCGCGTACTGGCGTGGGCACTGCTGTTGCAGCAGGCTCATGTTGTCCCAGTCCATGGCCAAAATCATGTCGCTGTCGCGGAAATCATCGGCTGTGACCTGGCGTGAAATCAGGTTTGACAGGTCATAGCCTCGCTTGGCGGCAGCGGCTACAGCGCGGGGATCGGGCGTTTTGTCCAAATGGTAGGCATGCGTGCCGGCTGACTCAACAGAAATTTCATGGTCAAGACCCGCTTCGCTTACCATCTGCCTGAAAACGCCTTCCGCTGTTGGTGAGCGGCAGATGTTTCCCATGCACACAAACAAAACTTTGCTTTTCATATTGGCTTCCTATTGTCCTGAACCCATTAAATAAAACTTTTAAACTTAGGCGCTTCGTTTGGCATCCAGCGATGTCACGTTGGAATCGCCTTTGCTGCCAAACAACTGTTCTTTCAACAAACCCAGCTGGTCGCGGGCCTGGGCTGCTTTTTCAAACTCCAGGTTCTTCGCATGCTCCAGCATGAGCTTCTCAAGCCGTTTAATCTCTTTCGCCAACTGTTTTTCACCCAGCGGTGCAACCTCCATGGCCTTGTCGGCCTTGCGTTGCCTTGAAGCATTTGGATCGAACACGCCGTCAATTAGTTCCTTGACCTGCTTGTTCACACCCCTTGGGGTAATACCGTTTGCCGCATTAAATTCAATTTGTTTGTTTCGACGCCTTTCAGTTTCGCCAATGGCCAGTTTCATGGAGTCGGTCACCCGATCGGCATACAAAATGGCTTTACCGTTCAAATTGCGGGCCGCGCGGCCAATGGTTTGAATCAAACTGCGTTCACTGCGCAAGAAGCCTTCTTTGTCGGCATCCAGTATTGCAACTAGGGACACTTCCGGAATATCCAAGCCCTCGCGCAACAAATTAATTCCAACCAGCACATCGAATTCGCCCAAACGCAGGTCGCGGATAATTTCCACTCGCTCTACGGTGTCGATGTCGGAGTGCAAATAGCGCACGCGCACGCCATTGTCGCTGAGGTAATCAGTGAGGTCTTCGGCCATGCGCTTGGTCAACGTTGTGACCAATACTCGATCGCCAGCGCGAGTTCGCTCGTGAATCTCGCTGAGCAGGTCATCGACCTGGGTGGTGGCAGGGCGCACCTCAATCACAGGGTCAATCAACCCGGTGGGGCGCACCACTTGTTCAACCACTTGGCCAGAATGCTCTTTCTCGTAATTCGAGGGCGTGGCTGAAACAAACACTGTTTGACGCATTTTGGACTCGAATTCCTCGAAACGCAAGGGGCGGTTGTCCATGGCCGATGGCAGACGAAAGCCGAAGTTAACCAAAGTTTCCTTGCGGGACCTGTCTCCACGGTACATTCCGCCGAGTTGGCCGATCGTGACGTGGCTTTCATCAATGATCATCAGGCCGTCTTTGGGCAGGTAGTCAATCAGCGTGGGGGGCGGCTCACCTGGCGCTGCGCCTGACATGTGGCGGCTGTAGTTCTCGATGCCTTTGCAAAATCCGAGTTCGGCCAGCATTTCAAGGTCAAAGCGGGTGCGCTGCTCCAGGCGCTGGGCCTCGACCAGTTTTCCGGTTTTCACAAAGAAATCAAGCTGTTCGCGCAATTCTTCCTTGATGGTTTCAATGGCACGTAGCACGGTAGCGCGGGGCGTTACGTAGTGGCTGCTTGGGTAAATGGTGAAACGGGGCAGCTTTTGGCGAATTTTGCCGGTGAGTGGGTCAAACAGCTGGATGCCGTCAATTTCATCGTCGAACAGGTCAATGCGAACCGCAAGTTCAGAATGTTCGGCAGGGTATACGTCGATCGTGTCGCCTCGAACACGGAAAGTACCCCGTGTGAAATCCAAGTCGTTGCGCTTGTATTGCATGGCGATCAAGCGCTTCAGAATATCGCGCTGACTGAGCTTGTCGCCGTGGCGGATGCTCAAAATCATGGCGTGGTAATCCGATGGATCACCGATACCATAGATACAGCTTACGGTGCCTACAATGATGGTATCGCGGCGTTCCAGCAGGCTTTTTGTGGCTGAAAGCCGCATTTGTTCAATGTGCTCGTTGATCGAGCTGTCTTTTTCAATGAACAAGTCGCGGCTGGGCACATAGGCCTCGGGCTGATAGTAGTCGTAATAGCTAACAAAATATTCCACCGCGTTTTTGGGGAAGAACTCGCGCATTTCAGCGTACAGCTGGGCGGCCAGGGTTTTGTTGGGTGCGAGTACCAGGGCAGGGCGGCCAGTTTGGGCAATGACATTGGCCATGGTGTAGGTTTTGCCCGAGCCTGTTACGCCCAGCAGGGTTTGGAATACTTCGCCGTCATTGACCCCCTCAACCAGTTTTTCAATCGCAGTCGGCTGGTCGCCAGCCGGTGGGTAGGGCTGGTAAAGCTCGAACGGACTGTTGGGGTAACTGATAAATCCAGGGGCCATGTTAAACTGCAAGTCTTGATGCGAGGCAACCACAAAGCACACAGGTTTTAGCCAATGATTAACCCAACGGGTTGAACCTTCTGGCCAATCCCGTAGAATTACGGAGTTGCATCATTGGGCTGATGGCTGCAGAAATTTCGCAGCATTTTGTGATAAGCCAATCCTGCATTATCGTCGGAAACTAGTTTTATTTCCAGACTTGACTTTTTCTTTTTTCACTCCCAGACAACGGAATCATGCTTTCAAATCGCGCACTTACGATCAAACCTTCCCCTACACTTGCCGTGACAGCCAAGGCGGCCCAACTGAAAGCCGAGGGTAAAGACATTATCGGCTTGGGCGCAGGTGAACCCGACTTCGATACCCCCGACCACATCAAGGAAGCTGCCAAGAAAGCCATTGATGCCGGTTTCACCAAGTACACCGCAGTGGGCGGCACAGTTGGTTTGAAAAACGCGGTGATCGCCAAACTGAAGCGCGACAACGGCCTGGAATACAAGCCCAATGAAGTGGTAGTGGGTGTTGGCGGCAAGCAGTGTATTTTCAACATGATTCTGGCCACCATCAACGATGGTGACGAGGTGGTGATTCCTGCCCCTTACTGGGTGAGCTACGCGGACATCGTTGAAATCGCTGGTGGCGTGCCCAAGCTGGTGTTTGCCGGCATTGAGCAGGGTTTCAAAATGACAGCCGCCCAACTGGAAGCTGCCATTACTCCGAAAACCAAGATGTTCATGATCAACAGCCCGAGCAACCCCACGGGCGCCGTGTACACCAAAGAAGAACTGGCTGCATTGGGCGAAGTGCTGTTGAAGCACCCCAATATCTTGGTGGCCACCGATGACATGTACGAGCACATCAACCTGACTGGTACACCCTTTGTGAACATTGTGAACGCCTGCCCAGCCCTGAAAGACCGCACCATCGTGTTGAACGGTGTGTCCAAGGCTTACAGCATGACCGGCTGGCGCATTGGTTTTGCGGCTGGCCCAGCCAAGCTGATTGATGTGATGACCAACCTGCAAAGCCAGTCCACTTCAAACCCCACTTCAATTTCGCAAGTGGCTGCGGAAGCTGCCTTGAATGGCGACCAGGATTGTTTGAAGCCCATGGTGGCTGCATTCCGTGAGCGCAACGAGTTTGTGACCAAGGCTTTGAACGCTGTTCCCACCATTCAGTGTTTGAAAGCGGAAGGTGCTTTCTACGCGTTTGTGGATGCGCGCAAGGCGATTGAAAAGTTGGCTGCTGAAGGCAAAATCAAGGCGGCAAACGATCTGGAACTGACGGCTTACCTGTTGGAAGCCGGTGTGGCTGTGGTGCCGGGTTCCGCTTTTGGTGCTGAAGGGTATTTCCGCATTTCATTTGCAACCAGCATGAGCAACCTGGAAAAAGCCTGTGAACGCATTGCGAAAGCATTGGGTTAAGGGTTAGAAAGGGTCAGATTGACTAAGGATTAAGCAGGCTGGAAGGTTTTTGTCATTGATTTGCCTTAAATGGCCACTAAGTGGCTATTTAGGGTTGCGCAAAAAAATTTCGCTGCTATAATCTCGGCTCTTTCCCCGATAGCTCAGTCGGTAGAGCGACGGACTGTTAATCCGCAGGTCCCTGGTTCGAGTCCAGGTCGGGGAGCCAAATTCAGTAAGCATATAGGCCAACTTTAACGAGTTGGCCTTTTGTTTTTATGTCGTCATGTAACCACCATGTAACCAGATGAGATCAATTTGGTTATATACGGATCTCCCCTAATCAACTTAGTCTTTGCATTACACCAATAACTATTTGGATGATGGGAATTGCTCGATGAGAAGGTGTCCGCACGAGACAGATTAAACAGTGAGCCATAGTTTGCAATTGTTCAGATTGGCAAACAACTCTGATCGACACCTTAAAAGCTGTAGTTATCTATACTTTAGTCACATTGATATACTCGCAATCGATAACCAAACCGACAGGTGACTTCGTATGTAGCGTTGCGTGGTGGGTGTCTGTCGAGACAATGTGCCGACATCAGAAAGCTGGGAGCAAAACTGACCAACGACCGGATTTTCATCCATGGCGATCATGGCGGTTGCGTTGTCTGAAGACAACTGAACTATGCTAGCCCTCGTACTCGAGCGTAGGCTCAAGCCCGTCACTGAGTTGCCCGAACTGACTGGCCAACAAGTGCCTAATCTATCCTACACGCTACTTATGATCGGGGACTACGGGTTGGTTGCAATTAAAAAGAATGCCTGCGAAACCCAACCCATCGCACTGAAGACTAGAATTTCTTGTGGTGCTGGATTGAATTCGCTGCGGCTCAATTAAGAATTAGGGGAAACTTTTGTCTGCCATCCATGACCTTATCGCGCAAATTAATGATCCTCGCCTACGCGAGCGCTTGGCTACAGAGTGGGCTAACGCCTCAAAAGAAAAGAAATTTGGACTTGTCTTTGAGGACCATCTCCCCGAATTGTTGCCACTGCATGGTGCCAGGCCACGCAAGGGCGATCTGGTTTGCCGTCGCCGGGGGACTCTAAAAGACGTGTGGCAAGTTAAGTCCATTCAGGCAGGCATCGCCACCTGCATCCAACCCAACAGCCTGACGCACCCGAGTGAGTCAACACTAGCAACATCTGAGCCGGTGCAATTCCCTATTGAGGAAGTGTTAGTGGTACGGGAGTTTGGCGAACCGATCTTTCCTTCCTTGGTGCCGGTTGATGAAGTTGCCAACGGTCCAGAGAATGCGCCATGGCACACGTTGATTGAGGCTGATAACTACCACGCGCTGCAACTTCTGGACTATCTGTATGCTGGTCATGTTGAG
>NZ_LUJK01000051.1 GCF_001601825.1 Limnobacter sp. CACIAM 66H1
CAACAAGGCCCACTTCGACATTTCCAGTGCCACCAGCCATTCCGCCATGCTTTGGCTAATGCGCAAATAGCTCATCACATAAGTGAACAGGAAGGACATGGCAATGATCATCATGACCATGCAGCTTTCTTTGGCGGTGCCTGTGAAAATCGCGCTGAGGTCTTTCCACTGATAACACTTGTACAGTGCAATCACGAGAATCAACGCGGCCACTGCACCCACACCTGCCACTTCGGAAGGTGTACCAAAGCCGCCGTACATGGCACCCATGATCAAACCGATCAGCAAGAGGAAGGGCAGCAGTCGTGGCAACGACTCCATTTTTTCCTTCCAGGTAAAGTGCTCTTTTGCAGCCACCTGGGCAATTTCTTCGGGGCTCGCGGTTTTCATCCAGGCGTGACGATCGCGGATGAATTTGATCACCACCCACACCGAGAACAGCACGGCCAACAAGATGCCGGGCACAATGCCCGCAATAAACAATTTGCCTATCGATTGCTCGGCCATCACGCCATAAATGATCAGCGTAATACTGGGCGGAATCAAAATACCCAAAGTGCCGCCCGCTGCAATCAAACCCGAGGCCAAGGCACCGCTGTATCCACGCTTGCGCATTTCAGGAATGCCCATGCCGCCAATAGCTGCACAGGTTGCCGGGCTGGATCCACACAAGGCTGCAAAAATGGTACAACCCGCCACGTTGGCCACGCCCAGGCTACCCGGCATGCGGTACAACCAGCGGTAAGCGGATTCGTACAGATCAACCGCTGCCCGGGTTTTGCCAATGGCTGCCCCCATGAGAATAAACAGCGGAATGGTGAGCAAAGTGAAGTTTTCAAGTTCACCGAAAATGGTTTCTGCAATCAAATGAATATTGGTTGCAGGCATGAAAAAATACATGATGATCACTGCCGACGAACCCAATGCAAATGCAATGGGCATGCCAGAAAACAGCAACACCAAGGTCAGGGCCGTGTAAATCAGGCCAATTTCGACAACACCCATTTCAGCCCCCTTGTCCGCTGGTTGTAGTGGCATGCCCATGCTTTGGCAGTTCAGGCGCTTTGCCCATCAAGCCTTCAACAATTTGCACAAAGAATTGCAGTGTCAGCAGCAGCATGCCGAACGCCATGAAGAAGTATGGAATCCACAACTTTGGGCCCCAGGTTGAGCTGGTGGTCCAACCCTGATCCCAGGCCTCGTGGCAATACACAGCCGACAAGTAGGCCACCAAGCCACAAAACAGCATCGAGAGAATGTCGCCGAAAAGCAAACGGATCCGGCTGGCGCGTTTGGACATCACTTCGTCCAGAATTTCAATGCCCACATGGCCACGCTCCCGCTGGGTGTGCGCAGCGGCCAGGAAGGTGGCTGCGATCAACATGAAAATGCTGAGTTCAATGACCCAGTCATTGGAAATATTCAGGATGTAACGTGTTACCACCTCGTACACCAGCACGAGTGAACAGATCAGAATCAAAAGTGCGGATATGTACGCCATGGTTTGGTTAATGCCGCGCACGGTGCCGCTGAACAGTCGCCACAATGGGTTGTTCATAATAGTCTCCGAGTGGAACTTGAACACCAAACCCTCATCAGTGGAGAGGGTTTGGTGCGCTTTGCTTTACTTGACTGCAGTGGCCATGTCCAACCACTTCTGGCCGTCTTTCACTTCTTCAGCGAAATCTTTCCAGGCTGACTTCTCTGCAACTGCGCGCCACTTGGCAAATGTTGCATCGTCCATGGCATAGGATTTCTTGCCTGCTTTCTTCCACACTTCGGCAGCCATCATGTCGTCTTTCTTGGACTCTTCAATGGAGAACTTCTCAAGGCTTGCACCCACTTCCATCACGGCCTTCTGCTGCGCAGGTGTCAGGCGATCAAAAGTAGACTTGGCCATCAAGAGGGGTTCGAACATGAACCAGAATGAATTCTGGCTGGCGTCAGTCAAGTGGTCGCCCACTTCCTCAAGACGGAAAGAAATGATGGACGTGCTGGATGTGACAGCAGCGTCCAACACGCCAGTTTGCATGGCGCTGTAAACTTCATTCGATGGCACGTTGGTGATTGAACCGCCAGCACCCTTCAGCATCAAGTCCATGTGCTTGGAGGCACCACGAATTTTCACGCCTTTGACATCATCTGGCGACACGACTTTCTTCTTGGAGGCGATACCGCCAGCCTGCCAAATCCAGGTAACCACTTTCACGCCTTTGCTTTCCAGAAGCTTTTCCAGCTCCTTGCCAATGGGCTGGCCTTTCCAGCGGTGGCCTTGTTCGTAGCTGGTGATCAGGCCGGGCATCAGGGTGATGTTTACCTGAGGAATCTTGCCGCCTTCATAAGCCAGTGGGTACAAAGTCATGTCCACTGAACCGTTTTGCAAGGCGCCGAACTGCGCGAAAGTTTTCACCAGCGAGCTGCCTGGGTAAATTTCAAACTTCAGGCTGCCGTTTGTTTTCTCGGACACTTCGCGTGCAAACTTGCGCACCAAGCGATCACGGAAGTCGCCCTTTTCTTCGGTACCACCTGGGAACTGGTGGGACACCTTGATGGTGGTGGTTTGTGCCGACGCGGTGTTGGCAAAACCAAAAGTAATTGCTGCTGCAGCCATACCGGCCACCAGGGGTTTGATCATGAACTTCATGAGTAAGTCTCCTCTCTTGCTTCTAATTGAACGTTGTTGAATCAGGTGAGTGATTCGCCAACGCTTTCCACATCCGAACGAAATTTCTGGGTTCGTTCAATATTTCCCGGACAACAGCGAGCCGAAGCCCGGGGCATAGGTCTTCAGACCCAATTTCTTTAACATCATGTAGGTGGTTGCCACCGAGGAAGACAGCACCGGCATGCCTGCGCGGTCTTCGATCGGCTGAATGGAGCCCAGCGACGGCATTTGCACGCAAGCCGATGCCACGATCGCATCCACATTGGCGGTGTTCAGTTTTTTGGTGTGTTCAATGGGTGCCAAAGGGTTGAGCAAACCCACTTCCAGGTTGTTCGACACTTCCAGCGATATGCTGTCGAGCACTTCAATGCCCTCGTTTTCGATGTAATCAATCACCAGGCATGTCAGCGGTTTCATGTAAGGCGTCAGAATGGCCACTTTCTTGGCACCGATCGCTTTCAAGCCATCAACCAAGGCGCCTGCACTGGTCACCACAGGCGCAGGGCCACCGGCTTCCACGGTGCGGCCGTGCAAACGTTCTTCCGATTTTTTGTGATAACCCAAACCCATGCTCATAATGGCCACCAGGCAGGCATATCCCAGTACATCCACGCGGGCGTCGGCCAACTCCAAGGCACACCGATCCGAATCGGCGTCCATCTTGGCCAACTCTTCTTTGGTCACATGCTGCATGCGCATGCGGCTGGAGTGAAACGTGAAACGCTCCGCCTCTACGGCTTCGCGGGCCCGCAAAATTGCGGGAATTTCCGTTTCCATGGTGGTGTTTGAACTTGGCACAATCTGGCCAATCCGGTAAATCTTGCTCATTCAATGCTCCGTGTAGGTGGACCTAAGTTGCCAACTAAGTAGCCAGTTGCCGGGCCAGGTCCACAAAGTCTTGTGCGACAAAATCAAATTCGCCCGCTTCCACTTTGGGCAAGGGCACATGCTCGCCAAATTCAAAGGGGCGCATTACGTAGGCTGTGCGCATGCCTTGCGCCTTGGCAGCGCGCAAATCACTGGGGTGGCTGGCGCACAGCATCACTTGCTCAATCGGCAAATTCAGCAGGCCGGCTACACCGTGGTAAGTTTCGGGATCGGGTTTGTAATGCTTGAACAGTTCGGCCGATACAATGCAGTCCCAAGGCAAACCGGCATTTTTTGCCATCGCGGTCAGCAAAGAAAAATTGCCGTTGGACAGGGTGGTAATCGTGAATTGTTTTTTCAGGGCATGAAGGCCAGCAACAGTGTCAGGCCAGGGCGTGAGCCGATGCCACACCTTGTTCATGTTCTCACGCTGTTCATCGTTCAATTTGGCAAGGCCAAACTGATCAACGATGGAATCCAGAATCATCCGGTGCAAGCTGTCAATGTGCATCCAGGGCAGCTCACCCTTGCGCACCCGGTCCATGGCGGGCGCATAACCCGCGCGCCAGGCATCGGCAAACGCCAGCGCATCTACGTGAATGTTCAAGTGTTTGGCAATCATCGCAACTTCGCGGGCCACACTGCCGCGCCAGTCTACAACGGTGCCAAAAACATCAAATGCAAGCGCCTTGACAGCGCTGGCTGCGTGATTCATTCCTGTCTCCTCGAGGGGTTGCCGAAACTGATTGTGTTTGGGCGGGCGCTCTCTTATGATTGTATGTAGAGTATCGCATTTTGCATGCGTTATTTGATTTCTTGTATACAAGACTAATTGCGATCGTATACATTGTCAATAACGCTGATTCATTTTTTTTATTGCCTCATGAAGAAAAAACTGTCAGAAGACGTACGGGACCAAATTGAAGAACTGATCGCTTTTGGCAAACTGCCGCCTGGCGACCATCTAGACGAAACCGAACTGGCAGAGCGATTTGGCGTGTCCCGAACCCCAATCCGAGAGGCTTTGAACCAACTGGCCACCGCTGGCTTGGTCGAGCTGCGCGCACGTCGAGGCGCTGTGGTGGCGCAATTCACAGCCCAGCAGCTGGTCGAAATGTTCGAGGTGATGGGTGAGTTTGAAGGCATGTGCGGCAGGCTTGCCGCCCGGCGACTGACCGATGAAGAGCAAAAAGAACTGGTGGCCACGCACGAAGAATGCAAAGCGGCAATGGCCAAAGGCGGAGACCCCGATGAGTACTACCAGCTCAATGACAAATTTCACGGTGTGATTTACCGGGGCAGCCACAATGAGTTTTTGATGGAACAGGCCTGGGGCCTGCGCAGAAGGCTGCGCCCCTATCGCCGCTTGCAGTTGCGTGTGCGCGGCCGCATCCCGACCTCGCTGGATGAACACGACGCAATCGTGAAAGCGATTCTGGCCGGAGATGGTGACACAGCCAACGAATTGCTGCGCAGCCATGTGATGGTGCAAGGCCAGCGCTTCGCTGACCTGGTGGCTTCATTGCCCTTGCTAAAAGCGCGCTCGGCGGCCTAAAACCCGGTTCATTTAAACCTTCGGCCTGGCCAAATCAAAATTGCTGCGGGTGGTGCAATACCCATCACCCGCCAATTTGCCCACGGCATCCAGTAGGTCATTGGCGATTCGACCCTCTCGCATCGCAGTGTCGCTCACCTCCACACCCAACACATCCAGCAACATCATCGAGCCGCCCATGGCGCCTTCGCCAATCAGCTTGACCTCGCGCAAATTGCATTCAAAACGCACCATTGCATCTTCCACACCGGGTGCTGTCACCGCTTTGCTCAGCGATTTTTTCAAACCCGCCTTTTCGAATTCATCGACTTCGGGTGGGTAGTCGCCGCAACTGGTGTTCATCGCATCCACCAGCACATGACTCACAATATTCACCACGCATTCCTTTGTGGTTTGCAAATTGGTCAGGGTGTCTTTCTCGCTGCGGTCGCGCGGGTTCACCTGCACCACGCACAGCACGGGTGGCTTGCAACTGGCAACTGTAAAAAATGAATAAGGTGCCAAATTGGCAATGCCTTGTTCACTCAGCGTGCTAACCCAGGCGATGGGTCGTGGCACCACTGCACCAGTCAGCAACTGATAGTTTTCACGGGGGCTGATCTGGGTCGTATCAAAGTACATGCAGGGCGTCCAAAATGTTGATTTTCCATGTGCTGTTATAGTTTAGCCTGAACTAGCAAGTGGAGTGAGAACATGAACCTGACAGTCAAAGTGATCGTGGGCATGGCGCTGGGCATTGTTGTTGGCCTGGCAATCAACTTTTCTGGCCTGAATTCAGAGGGCAGTTTCGTACAGGAGTTCATCACTGGCGGACTGTTTCATGTCGTGGGCAAAATGTTCATCAATGCATTGAACATGATGGTGGTACCACTGGTTCTGTTCTCCCTGATTTGCGGAGTGTGCGGCATAGGCGATGTGAAGTTACTGGGGAAAATTGGCACCAAGTCGTTTGGTTTCTACGTGATGACTACTGCTGTGGCGATTGCCAGTGCCATTTTGATAGCCGGGGGAATGGGTGTAGGCGAGGGCATGAATGCCAGCAGTGAAGCAAACTTCACGGGACGTGAAGCACCGCCACTCAGTGACGTGCTCATTAACATCATTCCCACGAACCCCATCAATGCAATGGCGCAAGGGGAAATGTTATCAATTATTTTCTTTGCAATTCTTTTCGGTATCAGCCTCTTGCTGGTGGGGCGGAAAGCCACCAAGCTCATTGAACTGATTGAAATCCTGAATGAGGCGATGATGAAGATGGTGACCATCATCATGGCCCTCGCACCTTACGCTGTGTTTTGCCTGCTGGCCAAAGCCATGGCCGAGTTGGGCGTTGAACTTTTCACCCAACTGATTGGTTATGTGGTGGTGCTGGCTGGGGTATTGATGTTTCACCTGTTTGTCACCCTGTTGCTGTTTCTCAAGGTTTTTTCTGGTCTTAGCCCTGCGACTTTTCTGAAGAAAATTCGCAATGTGCAGGTGTTCGCATTCAGCACGTCCAGTTCCAACGCCACCATTCCAGTGACTTTGCGTACCGTGACCGAACGCATGGGTGTGAACAATTCAGTGGCCTCTTTCACGGTGCCATTTGGTGCCACCATCAACATGGATGGTACGGCCATCATGCAAGGCGTAGCCACCGTGTTCATTGCAAACATGTACGGTGTCGACTTGGGTATAGCGGGCTACCTCACCGTAATCATGATGTCGGTACTGGCCTCAATCGGCACAGCGGGAGTGCCCGGTGTCGGGCTGATCATGCTGTCGATGGTGTTTTCACAAGTGGGATTGCCACTGGAGGGCATCGGCTTGATTCTGGGTGTTGACCGGCTGCTTGACATGCTGCGCACTGCGGTGAATGTCAGTGGTGATGCCGTGGTGTCACTGATCGTCGCGAAGAGCGAAGGGAAGCTGGATGAAGATGTCTTCAACAACAAGAATCTTGAAGACAGCGACAGTGGCAACATTCATGTCAGCAGTGAAATTGGCCGTGATTTTGCACAGGCGATTTCAACTGCTTACAAAGGCAAATAATCAGGGCTTCAGGATGACAGGCTGCACCGCAGCCTCACCCAAGTAAACCGTGCCTTCCTGAATGGTACAAGCCAGGTTCATGTTGCGTTGTGCAAGGCTTGCCAGCGTTGCGCCATCTTCCACGCTCAGCTGCAGCACCTGGACTTTGTCCAGTTTGTTCAACCAGTCCTGATTTTGTTTCCACCACACTTCTGCTGAGCGGGTGTAGCAGTAAATGACCACACGGTCTGAACGGCCACAGGCTTTTTTAATGCGGCTTTCATCGGGCTGGCCCACATCAATCCATACCTTGATTTGACCAGTGGGGTCGACCTCCCATACCGCAGCTTCGTCTTCCGCCGACAAACCCTTGCCAAACTGAACATCCTGCCCGGCATGCATGGCAAAGGCCAGCAAGCGAACCATCATGCGCTCTTCGGTTTCGGAAGGGTGCAAGGCAAGCGTGAGCGGGTATTGGGCGAAATGGTTGCGATCCAGGTCGGACACATCCAGTTGAACTTTGTAGACAGTGGCTCTAAGGGCCATGGGGCGACTCGCGGTTTGAAACATTCAAACCGCGATTATCGCTGATTACTTGCTACTTAACGACCCATGCGGCGCAGGGCTGCTGTCGAGAAGTCGGCAGGCGTGTACTTCTTGCCAAACTCGGCAAACTTTTCCTCGTTGGTCAAACCACCCACCAGGTAGCGGCGAGACTGCAAGTCGTAAATAACCTCACCGGCAGACGCAAACGCAGGTGCATGGTAAGCCTGAGTGCCGTACACCTCACGAACACGCCACAGAGTGTTGCGGCTGTCGTACTGGTCAGCGTGCAATACACCCCATGAGTCTTCATCAATGTAGAAGACGCGTTTGGCATAGATATGGCGCTTGCCGGGCTTCAGTGTGGCCTCAACCACCCAAACGCGGTGCAACTCATAGCGCACCAAATCAGGATTCACGTGGCTTTTCTGGATGATGTTGCTGTACTTCAAGGTTTGATCAGCCAGCTTGTAGTTGTTGTAAGGCACGTACATTTCTTTCTTGCCCACCAACTTCCACTCATAACGGTCTGGGGAGCCGTTAAAGCCGTTCAAGTCGTCGTTGGTACGCAGGCCATCTGCGCCAATACCGGGTGAGTCGTAAGCCAGTTCAGGCGCACGAATGACACGACGTTGTCCGGGGTTGTACTGCCAGGCCAAACGCGGCTCAGCCACCTGATTAATCGGTTCATGCACCAAAGCAACTTCACCGGCCGCGTTGGCTGGCGCAGTAATCTGGTTCATGAAGTACAAAATCCGGTTGGGCTCTGGGCTGTCCATGTGAGAGGCCAAGGACACGGTCTCGATTCGCTTGCCCACTGTGAATGATCCATCGGTCTGAACCGGGAAATCTGCGGAGTAGCGAGTGAATGAACCACCCAAATCGCGGAAGTTATGATTCCAGATCACCTCAACACCGCTCTTGGGCACGGGGAAAGGAATGTTGGACTTCTTGATGCCTTCCACGCCATTGCCGCCATCGACCAGCTTCACATTCGGTGCTTCAGCCTTTGCGTTGTCATAGACTGACTGGCGATACCCGGCTGTACGGTGTGTTTTGTACACATTCATTTTGTAAGTGGGGTAACGCTTCATCATTTCCATTTGGCCCGGTGTCAAATTGGCTGCGTACTGCGCCATGTTTGCCGCGCTGATGGTGAACAGTGGTTTTTCATCTGCAAAAGGATTGATATAGCCTTTTGCCGGATCAAACCCTTTGGGTACAGTGACCAGACCACCAGTCCATTCCGGAATGGTGCCAGCCGCATTGCCTTTTTTCTCGGCGCCCACTGGGGTCAGGCTTTTGCCCAGTTCAGACAGGTCATTGGCCAGTGCTGCGCCACTCCCCAAAACGATCGCTGCGGCCAGCAACCCGTGTTTCAACTTTTGCACTGCCATTTCGTAGTCTCCTCAAGTATGAGTGGTTATCGATTGGTGTTTTGATCTTGTTCACACAGGGCGAACACCTCGCCACTGCGATTGCTTTGTGTAAAAACGTTTGGGTCGCAATAAATGCCGACAGGCGCGAAATCTTTCATGACGTCGGCCAATGCGTCACCCTTCTCCACATTCTGGATCGCCTCAGCGAATCCCGGATTGTGCAGCATGTGGCGATACAACAGGAGTTGATCAGGATACGGCCCCCAAGGCAACCACAGGAATCCGTTCTCGGCTGTGGCATTGGCCGGTCGATCAGCTGAATCGGAAATCACCACCGTGAAAAATCCCTGGTCATCCAATGGCACTTGAAAATCGGCTGCGCAATCGGTGAAGCGTTGGGTTGCAAATTCATTGCCACACAACGACCAGTACCGCAACTGCTCTTGCCCAAACTCCACGCCGGGCTGTCCACGGTAGGTGGGGGCTTTGGCTCGCACCATGGCAATGCTGCCGTAGCGGCGGGCAAAACCAGTGCTGGTGTAGGCATTGTGTACATTGCTCAAAAAGCCGCCCGAGCCTGAATCGACCCGGCCGCCCAGCATGCTGGTGTCTTGACCGGTTACATTGCCTGCAATTCGAAATGCGGTGTCACTCAGGCTAAAAAATTTCAGTGTATTGGGCGGATTGGTGGCCGTTGGGAAAGGTAAAGCCAACTGATTGGGGTAGTCCAGCCCCAGCAATACCTCATTCAGGCCCAGGGGTGGCGCAGCACCTCCAAAATTCGGCAAGAATGGTTCAGCACAATTTGGCAGTGTTCCCAACTCACGACTGCCGTCTGCAGTTTCCAGCGTGAGCGCGGGCAAACCCACACCACCATCAAAAAACTCGCCGGCATTCGACACATACACCCGATAAATGAACACCGCCAAACCGTTTGGAATATTCAATGGGCCCAAACCAATTTCACCGGTGTAAAAGGTGTTGGGTTTGCGTTGTACCTCCGGGTTTTGAACCGGAGATGCACCATATTCCAGATAAGCCGTGTAAGCACCACCTGGCTTGGCACCCTTGCGCGCGAAGGGATTGCCTTCACGACCTTGATCAGAAGGTGTGAGTTCAAAGTCGGCCACCGCATCTGTTGGGCGCAGCGCCGCATCGTATGCGTTGTAGGAAAAATAACGGGCATCCGGGTAACGGCCATCAATCCTCAACCGGGTTTGGGGCGACACAGGGGCAGCCGCCACCCAGTACTTGGCCTCACTGTCAGGAAACGCAATATTCGCTTTGTCGGGATCGCTGGCCGCAATCCACCCGCACCCCAGGCCCAAGGGAGTCTCGCTGCCACCCATGGCCTGGGCCAATGATTCACTGCTGAGTACATTGCTGCTGGCCGATGACGATGCCGAGGCGCCAGTTGCCACAGTCCCGTCTTCAGACGAACAGGCACCCAGCAAGCCAAGAGCTGCACCTGCAACCACCGCCGTGAATACTTTTGAAAGTTTCACGCATGTCTCCTGATTTTATGGTTATATTGTATTTAATCACTCTAGATTAATACTTTGGTATTAAATCAGGCAAGCGGAAATTTACTCACAAAAACAAACACATGAACAAATCTGCCGACGCCGCACTTCTCATTGATACTCGCGAACAGCTGTTACGGATTGCGTTGAATGAATTTGCACAGCATGGCATTGAAGGTGTCACCTTAAGCAAAATTCGGCAGCTTTCAGGTCAGGGCAACCGCTCAGCAGTGCACTATCACTTCAAAACCAAAGATCGATTGGTGGAAGAAGTGGTGGATTTTGTGACAAGTCAGCTTGATGTTCACTGCAAGCAGGCCCACACCGAATTTGCGCGCAACGCGCCCGAGCACAGAGAATGGACCCGCTTGTGCGAGCTGATTTTTGATCCCTTTGTGCAACTGTTTTCAAGCGGCGAGACCGGTGCGGTGTGCATACAGTTTTTGTCGCGCCTGACCTGGCAAACCGGCGAACAGGGACAGCGGTTTCTGACCCGCTACTTCAACCCCTACATGGATGTGTTTGCGCCCACTTTGCGACAATTTTTCCCGCAATACTCTGAAGCACAGCTGCGTTTTAAAGTGCATTTGGCCGTGAATACGGCTATTCACGGGCTGGCCGACTTTTCAATGGTGATGCACGATGAAAGGCTATTGCCCTTGGTCAACCAAAGCGGTGGCTTGAAGGAAATGCGCCGGCTGTTTCACGAGTACATCAGTGCAGGGCTTCGTGGCAACACCTGTTCATAACAGCCGGTTTTGGCGCATGGCGTGCAAGCGTGCCTTGCCAAGCCTTAGTGATTCCGCATTGTCGACCATGGACGCTGGATAGCCCGCAGTGCCATATTCCGGCAACCAACGCTTCACAAACTCGCCTTTGGGATCTTGCTCGGCCTGTTGTTTCAAGGGGTCATACACCAGCATTTGCGAAAAGTGGCTGGTGCCACTTGCAATGCGCGCCTGACCATAGTGAATGGCGGGCTCGAAGTCGAGAAACTGCTGTGCCAAATACAAAGCCACGGGTTGCCAGGGCAAACCCAATTGCACGCACGCAAACGACACCAACATGGCCCGCGCCCGCATGTTCAGCCAACCTGTTTGTTGTAAAAAGCGCTGGCAAGCGTCTACGTAGGCAAAGCCCGTTCGGCCCTGCTGCCAGGCATTCAAGAATTCCTGATTCACCTCTGCTGGTTCGTCGCAGTAAAAAGCATCGGTTTCCAACCCCGTGTGGTTCTCCAGCTGCTGCAAATAACCTTGCCGCCAAATCAGCCTGTCCACATAAAACCGCACAGCATCTTCAACTTTTGCAATGTGTGTCGCATCACCCTGCCCATGCACCGTGTTCACCAGGGCGTTGAGCTTTTGAAGCACTTCCCGATCAGAGACCACGCCGTAGGCCAGGTAAGGCGACAGGCGCGAGCAACCATTCCATGCTTTCAAAGGGCTGGAGATCGAGAAGGGATAACTTCTCAACTTGGCGGGTGTAAAGAATTTGGCGGCCACTGCCCGGGCCTGAGCGCGCCCCCCCTTCATACGCAGTGGTTTGTCATTGCCAACAGCCAGTGGCACAGTAGTGCGGTCGAGTTCAACAGGGGGTTGGGGTGCGAAGAAGGCCTGCAAATTTCGCCCGGCCGGGTTTTTGATTTCTTCTTGAGCGGCCCGGTCCAGGTAAGTTTGAAAATTAATTTTTTCAGCAAACGGATTGGCCATGAAGGTGCCACGCTGCACATTGTTTTGGGGCAATTCATGAAACGCCACACCCATGCTTTTGCACCATGCCGCCACGGCTTGATCGCGTCGGTATTGTGCAAGCTGCGTGGTTTCCTGATGTGCCCACACGTGGGTAAATTTGAGCTGTGCATGCAGGCGAGCCAACACCTCGACGGCCTCGCCCAATTCTTCATGCAGATAGCCGCCCACATCGGCAAACTGCTGCTTCAAATCATCCAGGCATTCATGCACAAACAACTGGTGTTGGCGCGCGGTGTGCGCATCTGCAATTTGGCTGGGTTCGTGAATGTACAAGGGCAGCACAAGCCCGTGATGCTTGGCATTGCGCATGGCTTCAAACAGCGGCAGGTGATCGCTTAAACGCAAATCCCGTTTGAACCACAACACCTGCATACTGCGTTCCTGCAACTTTAAAGCGGCTGCAACACCCCGGCAGCCAACAGCGCCAACACCACCACACCCAGCACCACACGGTACACCACAAACAGGCCGTAACCCCGCGTACTGACCAGCTTGAGGAACCACACAATGACGGCATAGCCCACAAAGAAGGCAATGAAGGTTGCCAAGGCCGTGTTGACCGGGCTGACCGGGCCGGCCACGCCCCAACTTTTGTACAACTGGTAAAAGCCGGAAGCAAACACCGCGGGCACCGCGAGCAAGAAGGAATAACGCGCGGCAGCCTCTCGGGTGTAGCCCATCAGCAAACCTGCGGTGATGGTTCCGCCTGAACGGCTCACACCGGGAATGAGTGCCAAGGCTTGCGCAAAACCAAACACAATGCCGTCGCGCCAGGTCATTTCCCTCAGCTCGGTTTGGCGCTTGCCCACTTTGTCGGCGAAACCAAGGATGAGGCCAAACACAATCAACATGATGGCAGTCAGGTACAAATTGCGCAGATAGGTTTCAATCAGATCTTGAAACAACAGGCCCAAAACAGCAATGGGCAAGGTGCCCACAATGACCAGCCACCCCAAACGGGCATCAGAACTCATTGGCACACCACTGGCGGCCTTGCGTTTGAAGGACCCACACCAGGCGAGAAAAATTCGGGCGATGTCGTGGCGGAAGTACACCAGCACCGCGAGTTCGGTTCCCAGCTGGGTAATGGCCGTGAAAGCTGCGCCGGGATCGAGGCCTGAGGGCAACATGGGTCCAATGATACGCAAATGCGCACTCGATGAAATAGGCAAAAATTCAGTAAGCCCCTGGATCAGCCCTAAAATTACGGCCTCAAGCCAACCCACACCGTTGCCGGCAACAAACATGGTGAATTCCCGGTAAATAGATCAATAAAGGCCGTTTTCAAGCCAAATTCAATGCGAACTATAGCAAGCCTGAATGGGGGAAAACATTTTTCTGAAGGGGAAAGAGGCCTGATATTTAACAAATGATTATGTAATCCAGCCGGGATAATGAAGAAAATCAAATAGAAAGGCTTGGGTATGGATCATCGGAAAATTTATGTGACGCAGCCAGCGCTGCCGCCGCTTGCGGAGTTCATACCCTACCTGGAACAGATTTGGGACAGCAAAACCCTGACCAACAACGGCCCCTATCACCAGCAGCTTGAAAAGGCGCTGTGCGAACATTTGGGTGTGCCTTTCATTTCCCTGTTTTGCAATGGCACCATTGCTTTGATGACTGCGTTGAAAGCCCTGCGCATTCAAGGCGAAGTGATTACGACGCCCTATTCCTTCGTGTGCACCAGCCATTCCCTGTTGTGGAACGACCTGCAACCGGTTTTTGTGGATGTGGATCCGATCACTTTGAACCTGGACCCCCGCCGCATTGAAGAGGCGATCACGCCGCAAACCAGTGCCATTTTGCCAGTACATTGCTATGGCCTGCCCGCCAACACCACCGAGATTCAACGCATCGCCGATGTGTATGGCTTGAAGGTGATTTACGACGCAGCCCACGCCTTTGGCGTGAAGCAAAACGGCGAGAGCATTTTGAATGCCGGTGATTTGTCGGTGCTCAGCCTGCATGCCACCAAAGTGTTCAATACCTTTGAAGGTGGCGCCATTGTTTGCAAAGACGCCAAAACCAAACAACGCATTGATTACCTGAAAAACTTCGGCTTTGCCGACGAGGTCACCGTGATGGCACCGGGCATCAACGGCAAGATGAGCGAACTGAATGCCGCCATGGGCATGCTGCAATTGAAGTATGTGGACCAGGCCATTGAAAAGCGCCACCGCATACAGGCCCTGTACCGCGAATTGCTGGCCAATGTCCCCGGAATCGAACACATGGCTGTGCCCGAGAATGTGGAATGGAACGGCGCTTACTTTCCGATTTTCGTGAATGCCCACTACCCCATTACGCGCGACGCGCTGTACGCCCGTTTGCAAGAGCACGGTGTCCATGGTCGCCGCTATTTTTTCCCATTGATCAGCAGCATGCCCATGTACCGTGGTTTGTCCTCCGCCGCGCCACGCAATTTGCCCAATGCCCACAAAGCCGCTGAACAAGTGTTGTGCCTGCCGATTTACCCTGACTTGCCACTGGAAGATGTGGCGCGCATTTGCGTGATTATCGACGAGGCCAGCCGTGGCTAAGGTGCTGTTGGTCGACACCAATTTCTCTTCAGGACCTATCCTGAACTACCTGCGCAACGCCGGGCACACGGTGATGTTTGCGGGTGGCAAGCCCAACGACTTTCTGGCCAAGGCCACGCCGGGTTACCAACAACTGGATTATTCCAGCCCCGCCGCTCTGGCCGATTTGTGCACCCAACTGGGCATCGAGTACCTGGTGCCGGGTTGCAATGATCGTTCGTATTACTCCTGCGCAGAAGTGTCGGAGACCTTGCACTTTCCTGGCATTGATCGCCTGGAGGCCACAGAGACCATCAACCACAAGCAGAAGTTTCGCAGCTATGCACAACGCGAGGGTTTGTCGGTACCCCGTGTGTTTGGCAATAATGAAACACCTGCTTGCGCCGTGATTGTAAAACCGGTCGATGCCTACAGTGGCCGCGGCATTACAGTGGTGCAGGCCGGCGAAACCAGTCAGTTGCACAAGGCAATTGGCACCGCCAAAGCCGAATCGAGAAGTGGTGATTGTTTGGTCGAAGAATATGTGGAAGGCCAGTTGTACAGCCATTCTGCGTTTGTAGTGAATGGCCGCGTGGCGCAAGACTTTGTGGTGATAGAACATGGCTCGGCCAACCGCTTTGTGGTCGACACCAGCCACCTGGCCATCGATTTTCCGGTGGAGGTTCACACCCGTATTCGCCGCGAAATTGAACATTTGGCGCAAAGCCTGCGCCTGTGTGATGGTTTGGTGCACACCCAGTTTTTGCTGAAAGGCAATGAATTCTGGCTGGTTGAAATTACCCGCCGTTGCCCTGGCGATTTGTACAGTCAGTTGATTGAACTTTCAACCGGCTTTCCCTATGTGGCCAGCTACGCCAAAGGGTTTTTGGGTCAACGTGCAGCACCTGGCCCTTTGAAGCAGAATTTCATTTTGCGCCACACACTGACCCTGCCCCACGAAGGCTTGTTGCAACACCTGCACTTTAACCACCCGGTACACATGGAGCGTTGGGTGCCCATTGCCGCCACTGGCGACTTCATTGCGCCCAGCCCGGTAGGCCGCATCGCCCTGCTGTTTGCACGCTGCACCAACGCGGTTGAACTTCAAACACTGGCCAGCCTTGCCACACAGCGCAGGCTTTACACCTTCAATGGTTAAAGCCCCACGCAAAGGACATTGAACATGAGCAAATACAACGCACTGAAACCACTGCACAAACCCATCAGGGTCGCCATGATAGGCGGCGGTGTGAATTCGGCTGTGGGCCGCGTGCATGAAATTGCCATGAAAATGGACAATGAATTCGACCTGGTGGCGGGGTGCTTTAGCCGCAATCCGGAATTCAATGCTGAATCTGGCCGCCAGTACAATGTGCCGGCCAACAAACTGTACCCCAGCGCAGAAGCGCTGATCGATGCTGTAGAGCACGAAGTGGATGCGGTGGTGATTGCCACGCCGATCAAGTCGCATGCGCAGTACATTCATTTGGCACTCGACCACAACTTGCGGGTCATCTCCGACAAGCCCCTGTTGGCCAATGTGCAGGAATGCAAAGAACTACTGGCCCGTGTCCAGCCCGACAACACCCAGGTATTTTCAATCTTCAATTACACCGGCTACCCCGCGGTGCGAGAGATGAAACGCCGTGTGGAAAGCGGGGCAATTGGCAGCGTATTCAAGGTGATGGTGGAAATGCCACAAGACTCCTACATGCGGCTGAGCAACCAAAACAAAACCCACGCCATTCAATCGTGGCGGCTGGAAGACGGCGACATCAGCTGTGTGTCGCTCGACCTGTTTGTGCACCTGCACAGCCTTGTGAACTTTGTGTGCGGCAACACACCTCAAACAGTCAACGCCTGGCAACGCGCAATCACCAACGTATCGCCGGGGCTCATTGATGAAGTGGATGCTGTCATTCAATACAGCAACAACCTGATGGTCAATGCGTGGTATGGCAAAGCCGTGTTGGGTTATCGCAATGGCTTGCGCATACGCGTGTTTGGTACCAAGGGCAGTTTGCAATGGCATCAGGAAAGCCCCGAAATGATTGAGGCCGCTGATGAAGCAGGCAACCGCATGCTGCTTGACCGAATTTCAACGGGCAGTGAAATAACCGCACAGCCCCGCTACAACCGCTTCAAGGCTGGCCACCCCTCGGGTTTTATCGAAGCCTTTGCCAACTACTACGCCGACATTGCACAAGCCATGCGCGATGAGAAGCTGAATGCCTACACCTTGTCGACTGGTGTCGCTGCAGAAGGCCTCACCTTGAGCCAGGCGATTGCACAAGCCTCGGCCACTGGCCGCACCGTTCAACTTTAAGTTTGAGATTGTCTAAGCCATGACCACAGCAAGCCTGGAAGAACAACTACAACCGCTGTTTGATGACATTGACGCAAAATTGCAAAACATCGAGAGTGGGGTATTCATTCAACAGCAGGACGCAGAAAAAACCATCAATCAGTTGGCTGTGTTGGTGAATGAGTGCCAGAACAAACCGTATGCCAGCTTGATGCAATTGAACATACAAGGCACAACCGAATTGTGCACGCGGTTTGCCGCGCTATACGTGAATGTACTCACCGACCTGAAGCACACCCTGAGCTTGAATAGCTTGCTGGTGTTGACCAAACAAAAGCGCTTCATGAGTCATGTGTTTGAGGTGTCCGGCTACGGCAGCAACCGCGCAGTACTCAAGCTGTTGCTGAACAAGGCACACGAGCGCAAAGCCAAACAACTGACAGACAACCCCGCTTTGGTACGCGCCCTGCTGCTGGCCAGCGTGGGCGATCTGGACCCCGCCGACCTGGTAGAACTGACTCTGGAAAGCACGGAAACCTCGGCCCTGTTGGCGATTGGCCTGTTGCTCGACCGCCTGCCCTTGACCGTGACAGGCGACGCTGGCCGCACCTTCCTGCTGGAGGAGTACAACCCCTACAGTGCACTGCGCCCCTTGGACCAATACCGCGCTTTGATCTCCAATATCTGGATGCTGTGCAGCTACAGTACCAGCCCGCGCAAGCATGAAATTAAAAAGCACCTTAACCACTGGTTCAAGCGTGTGCACAAGGCCAAAGGCATTCAGCCCAAACCCGCTGGCAGCGTGCGACACACCGGGAATATCGACAACAAACCCGTGATGGTGGTGATTGCAGAAACGTTCAAGTCGGTGCACGCCATGTACCGTTGGTATGCGCCCATGATCAAACGCCTGAAACGCGATTACTACATGGTCGTGGTATCAATGAAAGCCGATGTGGATGACCAATCCATTGGCCTGTTCGATGACTTCATTGAAGTACCCGAAGAAGAAATGAACCTGCAACCGGTGCTGAACCAATGTACACCCGACATTGCCTGGTTCATGAGCGTGGGCATGCGCTCTTGGGGAATTTCACTCGCAAACCTGCGCTGGGCCCCACTACAAGCGATGAGCTTTGGCCACCCGGCCAGCAGCTTTAGCAGCGAGATGGACGTAGCTTTTGTGACCACCCGTGTATTTGGCGGCTCCGGCGTGGTGAATGAGAACATGTTGATTCTGGAGAGTGAAATTGGCAATGTGGCCGAGGCCCACAAAGACTTGAAACTGCCACCACCCGCGGTGCTGGATGACGCTGTGGTGTCGATTGCGGTGCCCTGCAACACCATGAAGATCAACCTGGGCTTCATGACTACGCTGAAGGAGATTGAACGCCTCTCGGCCAAGCCGATTCGCTTCACCTTCTTCCCCAATGAATATGGTGTTGGTCACCTTTCAACCGAGAAACGCCTGCGCAGCTTCTTCCCCACCGCCGTGGTGGCCCGCCGCACGGGTTATGAAGCCTACCTGAACATGCTCAACCAGCACCACCTGGCACTCAGCCCCTTCCCGTTTGGCAACGCCACCAGCACCATCGATTGCATGGTGTTGGGCCTGCCTGTGATCAGCCTGATCGGTGCCGAACCCCATTCGCGCAGTGACTACGACATTTTGGCTTCGCTGGGACTGGCTGAATACTGCGTGGCCGATTCAGTTGAAAACTACGTGCATGGCGTGGTGCGTTACATCAACGAGCCGGGCCTGCTTGAGGAATTGCGCGCCATGGTGGCATCCAAACAGTTCATGGATTTGCACCAGCAAAACGAAAACGAGTTTTCAGATGAAATGTGCAGGGCGTTGAACTGGGCCTATGCAAACCAGAATGAAGTGCGTGGGCCGAGGGGGTTGGTGATTGAAGGGGCCGGTAGGTGGGTAGCGTGATTATCAATAATTGACACTCAATAAACCCCCTGGCTCCACCACCGTTTTCGGCCAGTTTTCAGCCTTTTGAACAGGTTCAAAACCGTGTTCAACAATCCATTGCACCGCGCGAATGATACCTGCATGGGTAATCCACAACTCATCGTTCTGCACGCCACTTAAAGCCTTCCCCACGCGCTGCAACACCACGTGTGTGCTTTCGGCACCGCCAAAACAATGGTGATCAAAATCAGCCAGCCAGGCGTCGAAGGCGGTTTGTGGAATTGCGTCCCAAGGCTGCATTTCCCAGCAACCAAAGTTCATTTCATTTAAGCGGGCATCTACAATTGCAGTGGGAAGATCGGGCCGCAGCGCCGCCAAATGGTTTGCAAGTTGTTGCGCGCGCAGCAGGCCTGAAACACGCACATGCAAGCCTGGCGGCAATTGTTCTGCTGCTTGCCGGGCCGCTTGCAGGCTGGCCGCATCATCGGCCAATACATCGCTTGCGCCGTAGCAAATTCCTGCAGGTAACAGCACCGGGGCATGGCGAACCAACCACAGCTTCATGACACAGCAGCCAGCGGCCAAGCCAATAACAAGCCCAGGTAAAAAACCACCTCACACACTTGTTGTGTGGCCCCCAAACCGTCGCCAGTAAATCCGCCCAGCCTGCGTTTTAGCAAGCGCCACATATAACCCAGTGCCAATACTGCGCCCAAAGCAGCTGCCCACCAGGGTGCGCCCGGTGCAAGCGCATACAACAGGCCAAAAACCATCGCAGCCCACACCGTGGCTACCGCTAAACTACGGTTGCCAATTTGATCAGCCAGTGGCTTTGATTTGGATTGATGTGTGTCGCCCACATGCGGCAAACTGCGAATAATGAACAAGGGCAAGAGGCGCGACACCACATGCGCACCCAACACGCCCACCGCTGTAATTGGCAAGGTTGCGATTTGCAACAACATGGTCAGCAGGCTGATTTTAAGCAACACCACCAGCACCAACGCCAGTGCGCCATAGGTGCCCACACGGGAATCTTTCATGATGTCGAGCGCGCGTTCGCGGTTCATGCTGCCACCCAAGCCATCAGCCGTGTCGGCCAAACCGTCTTCATGAAACGCACCCGTCAACATTACACTGAACACGGTGCACAACACGGCTGCCACCCAGCTTGCAGCAGGTACTTCAGGCAAGGCACACACCAAGCCCCACAACACGGCTGCACATGTTGCCCCTACTAGCCAGCCCACACCGGGAAAATGTGCAGCACTGGCACGCAACATGGCGGGCGAGAAGCCCACCCACTCAGCCAATTTTCCGGTAATGGGTATGCGTGTGAAAAACTGCACTGCAAGCAGGTAGTGGCGAATGAATTGAGTGAGCAGTTGAAGCATGGGAAATTACGCCTGTGTTGAATCGCCTGCGCGCGACACGCTGGCTGAATCGAAACTGGCCATGTCGCGCAGTATGCTACAAGCCGACACCAGCAAGGGCCAGGCCAAAGCTGCACCAGAGCCTTCACCCAAACGCAAACCAAGATCAAGCAAGGGTTGTGCATTCAAGAATTTCAGCATCTTGCGGTGGCCTTGCTCGCCCGATTGATGCGCAAAAACACAGTACGCCAACACCTTGGGGCACATTGCATGCGCAACAAGCACTGCTGCCGTGGCTATAAAACCATCAACCACCACCACACGGCGTTCACTAGCGGCCTGCAACACCGCACCCACCATCGTTGCAATTTCAAACCCGCCAACGGCTGCAAGCATTTCAAGCGGTGTTTGTGCCTTGGCATGCTGGCTTAAAACCTGCCGCAAAATACTCGTTTTGCGCTGAACAGCTTCGGGATTCAAACCCGTGCCCGCGCCGGTGCATTCAGCAATGTCGTACCCGGTGAAACACGCCATCAAAAGCGCTGCAGCCGATGTATTGCCAATGCCCATTTCCCCCAACAACAGCACGTTGCCAGGCAGGTTGCGAAGCAACTCAACACCGTTGATCAGTGCCTGTTCGCATTGATGAATCGACATGGCCGGGCCTTCAAGGCTGTCAGCCGTGCCATATCCAATTTTGCGAATCAACAAACCGGGGCGCGCCGTGAAGTCATGGCGAACACCGCAATCGACCACGCCCAAATTCAAGCCATGCTGGCGTGCCAGTACACTGACCGCCGCACCACCAGCCAGAAAATTTTCTACCATTTGCCAGGTCACATCGCTGGGGTAGGCGGACACCCCGCGCTGTGCCAAACCATGGTCGGCTGCGAACACCAGCATTTGCGGCTGTTCCAGAGCAGGGCTCTCAGTGCCCAAGACCAGGCCTATTTGAACGGCCAGTTTTTCAAGCCGACCCAATGAACCAAGCGGTTTGGTTTTGTTGTCAAGCAAGGCCTGGATCCGTGCTTGCAAAACAGCACTGCAGGGGTTTTGAACAAGGGGTAAATCAAATGGCATGGGTGCTGTGTACCTGAAAAATTAGGGTTCGATAAGTGCGCTCAATACGCCCGGTTGTACATGCTGTTCCAGAAAATCTGCCAGCCCGTTGAATACGCTTTCCAGCGTGGGGGCTTGTGCGCCAAACAATGCGGCCAACACTGCGGCATCTTCAAACAGGCCGTGCACGTAAACACCCAGCACATTGCCCGCTGTATTTTGCCAACCCAAGCCGGGCAGCACTTCGCGCGCAAGCTGCCCGACTTGAGCCAGCGCCGGGTGTTGCGCGGTTTGACCATGGTGAATTTCATAGCCGTTGACCAGTTGCTGCGCCAACGCGGCCCAAGGCCCTTGCACGGCACCAAAAAGCAGCGTGGTACGGCGCACTGTTTTGTCGGGTTCAAAGCAGGTCACCAAAGGCAAAAGCCCCAGCCCCGGTGCATTGCCATCAATGCCGTGCGCATCCACCAGTGCCTCACCCAACATTTGCAGGCCACCACAAATGCCCAACACGGGTTTGCCTTGTTCGGCATGCGCGGCCACAGTTTGGTCCAGCCCCTGTTCGCGCAACCATGCCAAATCGGCTGTGGTGTGTTTTGAACCCGGCAGAATAATCCAGTCAGCGCCTGCACAATCGGCAGGTGTGCGGGCCCACACCAAACGCACACCGGGCATATTTTTCAGGGGCTGGAATTCATCCAGATTGCTGATACGCGGAAAAGCCAGCACAGCAATGGTGATGTGCACGCGGCCAGTGGAACGGCTGCGGTCATCGAACACCCCATCTTCTTCCGGCAAACCATGCTGAAACCACATGGGCAGGGTGGCCACGGTGGGTACACCGGTCAACTGCTGCAACAGTTCGGGCGCGGGAGCCAGCAAGGCCGCATCACCTCGAAATTTGTTCAACACGAAACCGCGAATCAAGGCACGTTCCTCGGTGGGCAACAAAGCCCAGGTGCCATACAGGTGGGCAAAAGCCCCACCACGGTCAATGTCGGCAACCAGCAGGCAGCGCGCCTGCGCGTGCACGGCCACGCGCATGTTCACAATGTCACTGGCGTGCAAGTTTATTTCTGCCGGTGAACCTGCCCCCTCGATCACCACCACATCATGGTCGGCACGCAGTGCATCCAGTGATGCCATGATGTGCGGCCACACCTGGGCGCTGCGTTCCCGCCACGGGGTCTTGCTCAACGCCATGTCCACTTGTCCCAACACGACCACTTGGCTTTTGGTGTCGGCTTCGGGTTTTAACAACACCGGGTTCATGTGCACATGCGGTTCGCAACATGCGGCCAGCGCCTGGAAATACTGGGCAGAACCAATTTCCCCTTCACTGCCATGCAAACCCGCCACCACGCGGGCATTGTTGCTCATGTTTTGT
>NZ_LUJK01000052.1 GCF_001601825.1 Limnobacter sp. CACIAM 66H1
ATGCCTTGAACTTCAGCATAAAACTGATCAACCAGTGCGGTCACTGGTAGCTGTGAACCATTGCGGCGTGCCTCTTCAAGCACCAAGCTCAGGTCTTTGCGCATCCAGTCCACTGCGAAACCAAAATCGAATTTTCCCTCCACCATGGTTTTGCCACGGTTGTCCATTTGCCAGCTTTGTGCGGCACCTTTGCCAATTACTTCAAGCGCTTTGTTGACATCCAGCCCGGCATTCATGCCGAACTTCAATGCTTCTGCCAAACCTTGCAGCAAGCCGGCGATACACACCTGATTCACCATTTTTGTCAACTGACCACTGCCCGATTCACCCATCAGGGTCACAGCTTTGGCGAAAGCGGCAATCACGTCCTTGGACTGATCAAAGTCCGCATGAGTTCCCCCGCACATCACGGTCAATTGACCGTTTTCCGCGCCAGCCTGTCCGCCAGACACCGGTGCATCGATAAACCCAAAGCCTGCGTCTTTCGCATGTTCAAACAGCTCGCGGGCAATTTTTGCGCTGGCGGTGGTGTGGTCAATAAATACCGAACCGGGTTTCATGCCATGAAAAGCGCCGTTGATGCCAGTGCAAATTTGGCGTAAATCGTCGTCGTTGCCCACGCAGGCGAAGACAAAGTCTTGCCCTGTTGCGGCTTGTTCTGGCGTGCTTGCCATTTTGCCGCCATGCTGTGACACCCACTTTTCCGCTTTGGCCGAGCTGCGGTTGTACACCGTGACTTCGTGGCCGGCCTTCGCCAAATGACCTGCCATGGGATAGCCCATCACACCAAGACCCAGAAAAGCAACTTTGAAACCCATATTAACCACCTGAAAAGTTTTAGTTCTTAGTAGAACTGTAGCCGAATGGAACCGGTATTGCGCTTCGGATCATCCCTAGGTTTTGCGATTTGATACGATCGGGGCTTGTTGTATTTTTGCGTGGTCAAATAATGAAAATCTGGGTCGACGCCGACGCTTGCCCGGTGGCAGTGAAGGAAATCATTTTTCGTGCAGCCGACCGAACTGGCATTGAAACCACCTTGGTGGCCAACCAATACATTCGTACGCCGCCCTCCAAATTCATCAAGCTGTTGCAGGTGCCGCGTGGTTTTGATGAGGCTGATGATGAAATTGTACGCCGCGTTGAAGCCGGGAATCTGGTGATTACCAGCGACATCCCCCTGGCTGCCCAGTTGGTGGACAAAGGGGCGCAGGTTTTAAGCCCACGTGGTGAAATGTTCACCGCAGAAAATATCAAAGCCCTGCACACCATGCGCGACTTCATGGACACCATGCGGGCCAGTGGGGTGGATACAGGCGGTCCGCCCGCCTACAGCCAAGCGGACCGAAAAACTTTCGCCAGTCAGTTCGACCGGATCATCGCGAAGTTTCCCAAGGCTGTTTAGCCTTTTTCAACTGTCACTTCACTGATCACAATCACGGGGCTGGCATTGGTGTAATTGGGAATGTCCGCCATGATTTCTTTGGCATGTGGACCGAAGGCGGCCTGAAATGCCTCGACGGAATCCACGAGCAGATGCCCCATGGCCACAAACGCGGGCGCATCTCCTGCGCCACCAGCCAGCCCTTTGTCGACTGTGTAATGGTGCAGCGCTTTGCCCATTTTGCTTTTCACCAGTGGCATGTGGGTGGTTTTGTAGTACTCATGGTCAAAGCTGACGCCTTGCGCATTGGGGTACATCACACTGACTTTGATCATTTTTGTGGTCTCCTCGATTGCCTCTATTTGATCCAGACCTGCTTGGCGTTAACAAACTCGCGAATGCCATGTGGCCCAAGCTCGCGGCCGTAACCCGATTGCTTGATGCCACCACTGGGCAATCGGGGGTCGGTTTTTACAATGCCATTGACAGCCACCTGCCCGGCCTGTAATTCATGGACCGCGCGCAGGGCCTTGCTGATGCTGGCTGTCCATATACTAGAGCCCAAACCGTAGTTTGTGTTGTTGGCCACTGCCAAGGCTTCATCAATATTTTCTATCGGCATGACCGCCATGACTGGGCCGAAAGTTTCTTCTTCAAATGCACACATGCCAGGCTGCACATCGGCCAGCAAAGTAGGGGGATAGTGGTAGCCAGGCGCATCGGGTATTTCTCCGCCAAGCAGGCACTTTGCTCCTTGTTCAAGGCTTTGCTGTACTTGGCGATGAAGGTTGTCGCGCAAGTCTTTGCGGGCAATGGGTCCAATGTCGGTTGTGGAATCCAGCGGGTTGCCCATTCTCAGTTTGGCAAGCCGCACCTTCAGCAAGGTGGTGAATTCTTCATAAATCTTCGCTTCAATCAATATGCGTTTGGCTGCAATACAGCTTTGGCCAGCATTGATGATGCGTGACAACACCACCACATCGGCTGCGCGTTCCAGGTCGGCATCGGCCAGCACAATACAGGGGTCGGAGCCCCCAAGTTCAAGTACCGCAGGTTTGAGTTCCGATGCGGCGGTGGCTGCAACCTTTCGACCTGCCGCGCTTGAGCCTGTAAAGCTGACCGCCATGATGCGCGGGTCGCGAATGGCTTGTTCCACATGCTCGGTGCGCAGCGGCAAATTCACCACCACGCCAGCAGGGGCACCAGCCTCTTTGAACAGGTCGGCCAATGCCTGCGCTGTGGCGGGTACGTTCGGGTCGTGCTTCATCACGCAGGTGTTGCCCGCCATCAGTGCCGGGGCCAGGTAGCGAAAGGCCAGCCAGGCTGGTGCATTCCAGGGCAATATGCCCAACAGGGTGCCCAATGGCTGGTACTTCACATAGCTTTCCGATGCATCGGATGCAATCCATTCGTCGGCCAAATGTTTGCTGGCATGCTCAGCATAGTATTCACAACAGGTGGCAGCCTTTTCTACTTCAGGGCCACCTTCTTTCACGGGTTTGCCCATTTCGAGTGCCATCAATTCGGCCAGCCTGCCTTTGTATTTGCGCAATTGAGCAGCCACTGCATGAAGCACTTTGCCGCGTTCAGCAAATGATTTCGAGGACCATAGCGGAAAGGCAGCGGCAGCAATACCAATTTGTGCGCTGATTTGTTCACCTTGCAGGGCGAGATGCTCGCTGATTTTTTCGCCGGTGAATGGGTTGGTTGATGTGAGCATGGCAGTGGTCATACAGCTTGGTCCTCCTGCGTATTTGTGTCAGTGACGGTGTCAGTGGCCGCTTTTTTCTTGCCGGGTGTGG
The DNA here is from genome assembly GCF_001601825.1 of Limnobacter sp. CACIAM 66H1. GTDB lineage: Bacteria > Pseudomonadota > Gammaproteobacteria > Burkholderiales > Burkholderiaceae_B > Limnobacter. The sequence continues at coordinate 3,187 of NZ_LUJK01000052.1, forward strand.
TGTTCACTGCACTGAGCGTGTGAGCATTTTTTTCAGGCTTGACAGTGAAATCGCGGTCGAGCGAAAAAAATGATTCGCAACCGTTTTTTGTGATGATGATGGTGTCGGAGATGCCGCAGGTTTTGTCACCATCCACACCCCACATCCATGGAATGATGTGAAAGGTCATACCCTCTTCAAGGATGGACGATTCGCCCTGCTTCAAACTCATGATGTAGCCTTCATCCCAGCTGGGCGGGAATGCAATGCCGATTGAATACCCTGAGCGGGTAATCAGCCGAGCACCCACATCGTTGTGGGTAATGATATTGCGCACCAGGTTGTCAGCATCCGACACGGTCATGCCCGGTTGAAAATACTCATGAACGGCATCCAGCGCATGCTTCATGGTCTCTTGCGCCTTGTACATGGAGTCGCTGAGTTCACCCAGCACTGCAGTGCGCATCATGGCGGTGTGGTAGCGCCTGTAGCATCCACCCACTTCCAGAAAGACGTGTTCGCCGGGTTTCACCACACGGCCTTCCCAGGTGGCGTGGCCTATCATGGTGCGTGGTCCGCTGGTGACGTAAGGCATCACTGCGGGTGGCTCTCCCCCCGCCTTGAACATGGCCGACGAAATGGCAGCGCCAATGTCATTTTCGGTGGCGCCGGGAACACAGGCCTCCAGGCCCGCTTTCATGCCCGCTTCCGTTGCGGTTGCGGCTTTTCTCATCAGTTCAATTTCAACCGGCGATTTGCGCAAGCGGCCTTGTTCAACAATGCCGAAGCAGTCCAGCAGTTTGCCTTTGCTCAAGCGGGTGTGGACAAAGTCTTGCTGATAGGCCGGGAAAAAATAACTGTTTCTCTCGTAGCCAATCCGCTTGTCATCCAGCCTGAATTCACGCAGTGCATCCAGCAACATTTGAATGGCATCGCCGGTGTCGGGGTAGGGGCGCGATTGCTCTACCCACGTGCGCGCAAACACATTCGATTCTTCCAGTGCACGGGTAATCATGAACGGCTCGTCTTCAAGCGGCACCACCAAGGCCTGAAAAAATGAGTACCCAGTGGTTTGATAGTCGGTCAGGTACATGATGTTTTCAGGGTCGGTGATCACCACTGCATCTAGCCTGCGCTGAGCAATGCGCATACGCAATTCCGCGATGCGCCGCTCGTATTCCTCAAAAGGAAAAGTCATGTCATCGCGTTTTTTCATGCGGCCTCCATCACGTGGTTCACCGCCTTGATCAGGGTGTTCAGGCCTTCTTCCAAGTCGCTGTCGGGAATGGTCAATGGCGGAATCAGTTTGATGACTCGCCCGCCAGTGCCGCAGCTTGCAATCATCAGGCCGTTCTCGAAACACTGGCTCACAATGGCTTTCGAAGCCTCGGTGCTGCCCACATTCAGACCCAGAATCATGCCTTTGCCTGTCAGTTCAAGTGCAGGGTGCCGATCCACCAAACTTTGCATGGCCGTGTGCATCAACTTGGCCTTGCGTTTTACCTCATTCATGAGTTCGTCATTCTCGAAGTAGGTCAGCGCCTCGCGCCCGGCCACAAAGGACAGGTTTTGTCCGCGGAAGGTGCCGGTGTGTTCACCCGGCGCCCAGTGCTTGTCAATTTCAGGCTTCACCAAATTCAGCGCCATGGGTGTGCCCCAGCCGCCGATGCCTTTGGCCAGGCACACAATGTCGGGGTCAATACCCAGTTCATCAAAACTGAAATAGCTGCCAGTGCGGCCGCAGCCCACTTGAATGTCGTCCACAATCAACAGGGCACCCAATTCATGCGCAAGTTGTTGGAGTGCCTGAAGCCACTTGGCGCTGGCCACCTTCACACCACCCTCGGCCTGAATGGTTTCAATCAAGAATGCGGCGGGTGGTGCCACGCCGCTGGATGTGTCGGCATACAAGGCGCGCATGCGCTCAATGCTTTCTTCACCGCAGCCCAATGTGCAACCTTTGCAGGGTGTTTCGCAGCCAAAGGCTTGGTGGGTCACATGTTGCAAAGGTACACCCGCCGCACCACGGAAATACGCATTGGCGGTGCAAGCCAGTGAACCCAAAGTCATTCCGTGAAAGCCATGCGAAAAGGACACAATTTGTTGTCGGCCCGTGACGCGTCGTGCAATTTTTAAGGCCGCCTCAACGGAGTTGGTGCCCGTAGGCCCCATAAATTGCATTTTGTGCGGCATGTTCCGGGGCTTGAGCACAACCTCTTCAAATTTTTCAATAAAGGCACGCTTGGCCACTGTGGCCATGTCCAGGCTGTGGGTGACACCGTTGGATTGAATGTAATCCACCACTGCTTTTTGCATGCGCTCGTTGTTGTGCCCAAAGTTCAGCACCCCAGCACCTGCAAAAAAATCAATGTATTCTTTGCCATGTTCATCGGTTTGTCGGGCGTTCAATGCCTTGTCAAACACCACTGGATAGGTGCGGCTGTAGCCGCGCACATCGCTTTCTCGTCGCTCAAAAGTTTGCATGTTCATTCACATCACTCCTTGTTGTTGTGTGTTGGGTCGGGCGCGCCAGCCAGGTGCGCGTAAAGGCGGGCAACCGGTTCAATCAAGGCGTCGTTGAAGTCGTAGAAAGGGCTGTGGCAGGGGAAGGATTCCTCCCCTTTCTTGCCTGCGCCCACCAAGGCAAAAGCACCCGGAATTTCCTGCAGGTAATAGCTGAAATCTTCCGAGGCCATAATTGGCAGGGGCGTGGCAACGTCAAAGGCCGCGTTGCCCATCACCGAGCGCCATGCAGTCCTTAACTTGCCCGCTTGGGTTGCGTGGTTAATGGTGGCGTTGTAGCGCGGTTCGATGGTGACTTTGGCGCCTACACCATAGGCGTGGGCGGTGTGCTCCACCACTTCAACAATCAAGGCATTAATCTGTGCTCGCGTGGTGTTGTCTGGCACTCGAATGCTGCCACCCAGCACGGCCTGTTGTGGAATGATGGTGGGGCCACTGGGTGCATTGAATGATGTCACGCTCAGCACTGCTGATCGTTGGGGCGCGATTCTGCGCGCGATGACTTGTTGCAAGGCCTGCACCATGGCACTGCCCGCCAACACAGGGTCTCGGCACAATTCAGGCTGGCTGGCGTGGCCGCCCTGGCCGTGCACTGTAATCTCGAATGTGCCGTTACCGCACATCACAATCCCGTCGGGGCAAACCAGTTGGCCTTCCGGTATGGCTGGCCAATTGTGCCAACCGTAAATTTCATCAATGCCTTCCAGTGCGCCGTCCTCAATCATGCGCAGCGCGCCATGCCCACCTTCTTCGGCGGGTTGGAATATCAGGGTGATAGGCCCTGGCAAGGTGTGTTCAATACTTTTCAGGTATCTGGCTGTGGCCAGTAGGGTGGCAGTGTGGCCATCATGCCCGCAGGCGTGCATGCAACCCAATTGACGGGAGGCCCAGGCTTTGCCGGTTTGTTCTTCAATGGGCAAGGCATCAATGTCGCCTCGCAAGGCAATGTGAGGTGCACTGAATGCAGTGGCGGACATATTCAGACGCGCCAAGGTGCCGGTTCCCGCGCATGGGGACCAGTTAATATTCAGTTCGCTGAGCGCAGTTCTTATTTTTTGAGCGGTGCATGTTTCATGCCAGCTTAGTTCAGGCTCGCTGTGTAACTCTCGCCGTAATCGTATCGCTTGGCTAATGGTGTTTTGCCAGAACGCAGACATTGCCCTCCCTGTGAAATGGTTTACTCTTTTACCTTAACACCAGAAGGGACTGCATTAAAACCGTTGGAGTTCCGGGATAACCCTTTAAAAAATAAATAAATTAGGTTTGACCAAGCTCGGTCTAGGTCAATGGTTAACAATTCACGGATACTTGAATATGCAACTTTGGGCGCACCGCGGCAGCGGAAAAGGTCATCTCGAAAATACGCTGAAAGGTTTTGAAATTGCATTAAATGCCGGATATAAAGCCGTGGAGTTTGATGTGATGTTGACTTCAGATGGCATACCCATGATTCACCACGATTGGGTGATGGGGCGTTGCGCCCGGTCTGTTGACCCCGCCATGGTGGCCACCGATCCGCTAACCCGTTTCGACAGTCTTCGTGCGCGTGATCTTCGGCACTACTTGGTGAGTGGTGAACCCATACCCAGTCTTGCCCAAACCATACAGTTTTGTTTGGAACATGGCATGCGCGCGAATGTGGAACTGAAAGCCACGAACCCGAGCAACGCAATAGCCTTGGGCAAGGCTGTGCTACAAGAGATACACACATTGACGATCGAGCAACAGGAACATGTGCGCGAACATTGGGTGTTCTCCAGTTTCTACCACGCAAGCCTGTTGCCACTGAAAGGTTATGACCTTGCCTTGTTGTACGAGCAGCTGCCCGACCACTGGGCGCTGCATGCCGACGCATTGCAGGCCAGTGCCATTCATTTGCACTGGAGCGGGGCGGAGCCCACGGCATTGCGCCGCATACACACAACCGGGCGAGTGGTTCGGGTTTATACCGTGAACGATGCGGAACAGGCGAAAACGCTGCAAGCCTTGGGTGTAAAAGGGCTTTTTACGGATCGAATGACCTTATAATCGAGGGTTAAACCAAAAACCGCATGCCGCTTTACTCAGGAAGGTAGCCCCAACATGAAAGTCGCTGACATTCGCGAAAAGTTTCTTGATTTTTTTGCCAGCAAAGGCCACACCAAAGTGCCTTCCAGCAGCCTGGTGCCGGGCAACGACCCAACCCTGTTGTTCACCAACAGTGGCATGGTGCAGTTCAAAGACGTATTCACCGGCAAAGACAAACGCCCATACACCCGGGCTACTTCCAGCCAGCGTTCAGTTCGGGCGGGCGGCAAGCACAACGACCTGGAAAACGTCGGTTACACGGCCCGCCATCACACATTCTTTGAAATGCTGGGCAACTTCAGCTTTGGGGATTACTTCAAGGAAAACGCCATTCAGTACGCCTGGGAATTGTTGACCACGGTTTACAAACTGCCACCAGAAAGGCTGTACGTCACGGTGTATCAGGAAGATGACGAGGCTTACAACATCTGGAACAAGCAGGTGGGTGTGCCCGCCGAGCGTATTATTCGCATCGGCGACAACAAGGGGGCACGTTACGCTTCCGACAATTTTTGGCAAATGGCAGACACTGGCCCTTGCGGCCCTTGCACCGAAATTTTCTACGACCATGGCCCCGAAGTGTGGGGTGGTCCACCCGGAAGCCCTGAAGAAGATGGCGACCGATACATTGAAGTGTGGAACCTGGTGTTCATGCAGTTTGACCGCAGCGCCGATGGGGTGTTGCACCCACTGCCCAAGCCCTGCGTAGACACTGGCATGGGCCTGGAGCGCATTGCCGCTGTGCTTCAGCATGTGCACAGCAACTACGAAATCGATCTGTTCCAAACTTTGATTAAAGCGGCCGCGCGCGAAGTGACGGCACAGGGCAACGCGGTTGATTTGACCAACAATTCACTGCGTGTGATTGCAGACCACATTCGCGCCTGTTCATTTTTGGTGGTGGATGGTGTTATTCCCGGTAACGAGGGTCGCGGTTATGTGCTGCGCCGAATCATTCGCCGCGCCATTCGCCATGGTTACAAGCTGGGTTGCCGCAAGCCATTCTTCAATGCCTTGGTGGGCGACCTTGTCAGTGAAATGGGCGAAGCCTATCCCGAACTGGCCAAGGCGGCAGCCCAGGTACAAAGCATTTTGAAGGCCGAAGAAGAGCGCTTCTTCGAGACCATTGAAAACGGCATGGCCATTTTGGACTCAGCCTTGGGCGCCTTGCCGAAGGGCGGCATGCTGGACGGCGAAACCGCATTCAAATTGCATGACACCTACGGCTTCCCGCTGGACTTGACCGCCGACGTATGCCGCGAGCGCGACATGAGTGTGGATGAGGCCGCGTTTGATGAAGCCATGAACAAGCAAAAGCAGCAGGCCCGCGCAGCAGGCAAGTTCAAAATGGACGCCGACCTGGCTTACAGCGGTGTGTCCACAGAATTCAAGGGTTACGATCAGCTTGAAGTGGCCAACGCCAAAATTACAGCCATTTATGTGAATGGCACCTCGGTCAACAGCATTGCAGCTGGCCAGCAGGGCGTTGTTGTGTTGGACCAAACCCCTTTCTATGCCGAGAGCGGTGGCCAGGTGGGCGATCAAGGTGAAATTTCAAGTGGCTCAGCTTGTCTGAATTTGTTCCGCGTATTGGACACACAAAAAATTCAAGCCAATGTGTTTGGCCATCATGGTGAATTGGTGACAGGTGAATTGAAGGTGGGCGATGCGGTAGGTGCGCAGGTTGATCAATACCAGCGCAACCGTACCATTCGTAATCACAGCGCCACCCACTTGATGCACAAGGCGCTGCGCGAAGTACTGGGCGACCATGTGAGCCAGAAGGGCTCGCTGGTAGACGCTGAAAAAACCCGCTTCGACTTTGCACACCACAGCGCAATGACACCGGAGCAAATTGCCCAGGTTGAGCGAATTGTGAACGAAGAAATTCTGGCCAACGCGGAAACGCAAGCCCGCATCATGGACATTGAAAGCGCCAAGAGCGCCGGCGCCATGATGTTGTTTGGCGAGAAGTATGGCGACACCGTGCGTGTGCTCGACATCGGTTCTTCTCGCGAATTGTGTGGTGGCACCCACGTGCAGCGCACCGGCGACATCGGCTTGTTCAAAATTACCAGCGAAAGCGGTGTGGCAGCCGGCATTCGCCGTGTGGAAGCCACCACTGGTCTGGGGGCGATGGAATTTGCCCAGAAGGCGCAAGCGCAAGTGGATGCGATTGCACAAAGCCTGCGGGTTCCTGCTGCCGAGGCCACTGTCAAAATTGGCCAGATCATGGATCAGGTGAAAAACCTGGAGAAAGAACTGGACCGCTTGAAAAGCAAGCTGGCGGCGAGCCAGGGCGATGATTTGGCTGGGCAGGCAGTGGATGTGGGCGGCGTGAAAGTGCTGGCTGCGAAGCTGGAAGGTGCAGATGTGAAACAGCTGCGCGAAGCCGCTGACAAACTTCGCGACAAATTGGGCAACGCTGCTTTGGTGCTGGCCACGGTGCTGGAAGGCAAGGTTAGTTTGATTGCCTCGGTCAGCAAAGAGGCAACCGCCAAGGTTAAAGCAGGTGACCTGGTCAACTTTGTTGCCCAACAAGTGGGTGGCAAAGGCGGTGGTCGCCCCGACATGGCGCAAGCTGGGGGCACGCAGCCAGAAAACCTGGACGCGGCACTGGCCAGTGTTGTGGATTGGGTTAAAAATAAATAATCAATCAGACCGGGGCGCACCATGAGCAAGGCCGTTTATCAATATTGCCCCATGTGCGCCACCAAGCTGCACGAATTGCAGCATTCGGGTCAGCCTCGAATGGTTTGCAGTGATTGTGGCTTCGTACAATGGGGCAACCCAGTGCCTGTGGTGGCTGCGCTTGTGGAGTACGAAGGCAAGGTGCTGCTCGCCCGAAATGTGGCCTGGCCCGCACATTTTTACGCGCTGATTACCGGTTTTCTGGAGCGCAATGAAACGCCGGAACAGGGTGCCATCCGAGAGCTGAAGGAAGAAACCAATCTGGACGCGGTGGAAAGCAGCCTGATCGGTGTGTACCCCTTCCCCATGAAAAATGAAGTGATCATTTGTTATCACATCAAGGCGGTGGGGCAAGTGAGCTTGTCGGAGGAACTGGCGGACTACAAACTTGTGGAACCCGCTGAATTGCGCCCTTGGCGCATGGGCACTGGCTTGGCCATGGCAGACTGGCTAAGCGCCCGTCAGCTGCCTGTCAACTGGATTGAATTAAAATAGTGAAAGATTACAACTAAGTACACAAGCAGTAACTGAGACACAAACAGGAGTAAGAGACATGAATTTTGACCGTGAAGTCGACGCCAGCGGATTGAACTGCCCGCTGCCCATCTTGAGAACCAAGAAAGCTTTGGCTGAGATGCAAAGCGGCCAGGTGCTCAAAGTGACTTCCACTGATCCAGGCTCTGTGCGCGATTTTGCCATGTTTGCCAAACAGACCGGTAATGAGCTTGTGGAGCAGGCTGACCAGTCTGGTTCATTCATTTTTTACATGAAGCGCCGCTAAGCAGGTTCGCACCTCGTGAGTGTTATTCTCGGCAAGCCCGAGGTGCCTCATCATTGGCTACTTGACGCCAATGTCTTGTTTTCTGAATGGACTCGCTGGTTGATGGTGGCGCTGGCTGAGCACAGGCAGGCCACCTTGTATTGGACTCCCCACATCGAAAACGAGTGTTACCGAAATTTGATTCGGTTGGGTCGTTTACACGCTGAGGACGCCGATCTGGAACGCAAGAATCTCCCGGATCGCCTCCAGGCCGTGTTGCTGGCACAAAATCACGAACCTTATTTGGCCGACGTTCGGCAGGTGGATGAAAAAGACCGTCACGTGGCCGCTTCAGCCCTTGCTTTGCGGCACCAATTGCAACAGCCTGTCGGTTTACTCACCTGGAATCTGAAAGATTTTCCGAGAAAACCGCTTTTGAAGCTTGGCTTGGTGCGGATGTGTCCCGATGAGCTTTGTGTTGAGTTGTTAAACAACAAAACGGACATACTGGCCTGTCTCGAACACAGTGTGAAGCTGATGCAGAGGGGGTTGGCCACACACCCCATTCAGAATCCCACAGCCTACCAAAGCAAGGCTATGCCCTTGCCTCAAAACGATGCGGACTGGATCCAGTTTCTGGGCAGGAACCGCATGCACAAGACGGCAAGGATTTGCTCCCGTCCAAATTGACTACCCCGTTCTGGTTAGTTAGATTAAGGCAAGAGCGTCATATGATTGTCATACACAAATTTCGGGAATTGTATGCTGCGACTCATTTACACGTCGGTTCAAACGCCGGGCTTTGACCGCCAGGCCTTTGAGCAATTGTGTGAACAGGCGTCCCGAAACAATCAGAGACTGGGCATTACAGGCCTGTTGTTGAGTAACGGAATGGAGTTTATGCAGTGTCTGGAGGGTCCCAAAGACACTGTTGCGTCGGTTTATCGAAAGATCCTGCTGGATTCCCGACACTCCGACATACGACTGCTGGTGTCCGAGGACACCGATTGTTTGCTATTCACGGCATGGTCCATGATGGGCTTGGGCACCAAACCCCAGTCAGTGTTGAGTGGTGAGTCCATCGCGTATACACTGCTTGATCATCGCCTGTATCGTCCATGGAAATCGCTGGGATTGGGTGCGGGCGATTTGATCTATGAGTATGCCAAAGTCAAAGCCGAGCTCGAGAAAGCAGGTGAAATGGGTCTGCTGAGCAAAGTATTTGATGTGTTTTAACCAAGATTCAAGCAGGTCGCAGTATGACAATTCGTTCCCTTCTTTGCACAATCTCCCTGGTATGCATGTTTCCTCTGACCGTTCAGGCGCAGGCCCCGGCCCAAGCCTTGGTTAAAGTGACCCCGTTGGGTGGTCAGGAGGGTGAGTTTTGCCGCTTCGACCGTGCCATGATTTTCGAAGATCCCAATGGAACCCGTATTTTGTACGACGCCGGCCGCACGGTGGCGGGTGCAGAAGACCCCCGCTTGGGCAAAATCGATGTGGTACTTGTGAGCCACATGCACGGCGATCACTTGGGCGACAGGCACAACCCTGCACCCAATGCCGGTAGCTGCGACAAGCCGGACATTTCTGCCAGCGCCTTGCCCAACTCCAACAGCGTGAACATCGCCGTCAAAACTGGCGCAAAAATTGTCACCGGCAGCGAAATGCCATCTTTCTTTGCAGCCAAATTGAAACAAGCTGGCGGTGACGAGAAAAATTCAGTGTTGGTGCGTTTCGGCGCCATGCAAACCATCAACGGTGTGGGCATTACCACGGTTCCCGCTGCACACAGCAACGGCATAGCGGGCGATTTTGTGGGGCAACGTCTTGGTGAGCTGCTCAAGGAGTCGGGTATCACCGCGTATGCAGGTCCACCTACGGGCTATGTGGTGAAATTCAGCAATGGTTTGACCGTGTACCTAAGTGGCGACACAGGTATTACCGGTGAGCAAAAAGAGGTGGTGGGTGAATACTACAAACCCCAATTGGCCGTGATGAATATTGGAGACACTTTCACCACGGGCCCGCGAGAAGCGGCGTATGTGGTGAATGAATTGGTGGAACCCAAGGCGGTGATTGCCAGCCATGCCAATGAAGTGGCGACGCAAAACGGCAAAGTAATTGCCGGTACAAAAACCGAGCAATTCATGAAGGCGAGCAAAGTTCCAGTGTATGTGCCACTGAGCGGCAAAACCATGAGTTTTGATGGCAAAGGCAAGTGCACCTCAGGTTGCTAATCAAGCTGTTGTGAAGAAAAAAAAAGAGCACCGCAAGGTGCTCTTTTTTAATCGAACTGCTGCTGAGTCAAGCCATTCAGCCCAATTTGCTAAGCTGACTTTCCAGTTTTTCAAGCAGGGCACTGAACTCGGCAAGTCGAGCCTTTTCCTGTTCAACCACTGCTGCGGGTGCGCGGTCTACAAAGCTGGCGTTGCCCAGCTTGCCATTGCACTTTGCAATTTCAATTCGAATTTTTTCCGCTTCTTTGCCAATGCGGGCACGCTCCGCTTCCACATCAATTTCAATGTGCAGCATCAATTTCAGCTCACCCACAATTTGCACTGGCGCCATGGACTCCGCTGGCAGTGAATCGACCACCTCCACCTTGCTCAGCTTGGCCAGTGCCGCCAGAACCGGTCCGGTTTTTTCCAGAAATGCGCGTTGCTCAGCGCTGCCTTCACAGCTGGCAATCAGCGGTGCTTTTTCGGCTGGGCTCAAACCCATTTCACCGCGCAGTGCGCGAATGGCATCCACCGTGGATTTCAGTTGGGCCACAAAGCTTTCAGCTTTTTCGTCAATACGGCTGGGCACGCTGACCGGGTAAGCCTGGGTCATCAGACTGGCCTGTACGCCCTCGTCGCGACGGCCAGCCACTACGCTCACTGTTTGCCAGAGTTCTTCGGTAATGAACGGAATAATGGGGTGGGCCAAACGCAAGATGGTTTCCAGCACGCGCACCAAGGTGCGGCGGGTGGCCCGTTGTTGGGCGGGTGTGCCGTTGGCAATTTGCACCTTGGCAATTTCAAGGTACCAGTCGCAGTATTCATCCCACACAAACTGATAAATGCTTTGGGCAATCAGGTCGAATCGGTAGGTTTCAAACCCTTGGGCCACATCGGCTTCCACGCGTTGAAGGGTGCTCGTAATCCAGCGGTCTGCTTGTGAAAAATCGAGGTAACCGCCGGGTGTACAGGCGTCCGCATCGTGGTCGCTCAGACCGCAGTCTTGCCCTTCGGTGTTCATCAACACAAAGCGGGTGGCATTCCACAGCTTGTTGCAGAAGTTGCGGTAACCGTCACAACGCTTCTGGTCAAAGTTGATGTTGCGGCCCAAAGTGGCCAGGCTTGCGAAGGTAAAGCGCAGTGCGTCAGCACCGTAGGCGGGAATGCCTTCCGGAAATTCCTTGCGGGTTTTTTTCTCAATCTTTGGCGCATCTTGGGGTTTGCTCAAGCCCGTGGTGCGTTTCACCAGCAGGGTGTCCAGGCTGCACCCATCAATCAAATCAACCGGGTCGAGAGTGTTGCCCACCGACTTGCTCATTTTTTTGCCTTCAGCATCCCGTACCAAGCCATGCACATATACGGTGTGGAAAGGCACTTGGCCAGTGAAGTGGGTGGTCATCATGATCATTCGGGCCACCCAGAAGAAAATGATGTCAAAGCCAGTTACCAATACGGAGGAGGGCAGGAAGTGTTTCAGTTCAGGGGTTTCCTCGGGCCAGCCCAAGGTGCTGAAAGGTACCAGGGCGGAACTGAACCAGGTGTCCAGTACATCATCGTCGCGCTTCAATGCGCCCGTGTAGCCAGTGGCTGAGGCCTTGCTGCGGGCATCGTCCTCAGTACGTGCCACAAACACCTCGCCATTCTCACCGTACCACGCCGGGATTTGGTGGCCCCACCACAATTGGCGGGAAATACACCAGTCTTGAATATTGTTCAGCCACTGGTTGTAGGTGTTTACCCATTGCTCGGGCACAAACTTCACCTGGCCTTGTTCAACTGCATCAATAGCTTTCTGGGTAATGCTTTTTCCGGTGGCATCGCCTTCGGCCACTTTGGTCATGGCCACAAACCACTGGTCAGTCAGCATGGGTTCAATCACCACGCCGGTTCGGTCACCCTTGGGCACCATCAGTTTGTGGGGTTTTATTTCACCCAGCAGGCCCAGTTCTTCCAGGTCGGCCACAATCTGTTTGCGGGCTACAAAGCGGTCCATGCCCACGTACTTCGCAGGCGCATTGTCTGCAATGGTTGCATCCAATGTAAGGATGTTAATCAACTCCAGCTTGTGGCGCTGGCCCACGGCATAGTCGTTAAAGTCATGTGCCGGTGTCACTTTCACCACGCCAGTACCGAAGCTGCTGTCTACATACTCATCAGCGATGATGGTCAGCTCTCGGTTGCACAAGGGCAGTCGTACTTTTTTGCCGATCAGGTGCTGGTAGCGTTCATCCTCGGGGTGCACCATCACAGCCGAATCGCCCAGCATGGTTTCCGGGCGGGTGGTGGCCACGGTCAGGTGGGTCAAGCCTTTGACTGGGTCTGCTTCGACGAGGGGGTACTTCAATTCCCAAAGGTGACCTTCGGTTTCTACGCTTTCCACTTCCAGATCAGACACGGCTGTTTTCAGTACCGGGTCCCAGTTCACCAGGCGCTTGCCACGGTAAATCAGACCTTGTTCATACAAACGCACAAACACCTCGGACACCGATTTGGACAGGGCAGGGTCCATGGTGAAATACTCGCGTTGCCAATCTACGCTGGCACCCATGCGACGCATTTGCTCGGTAATTTTGCTGCCGCTTTCGTTTTTCCATTCCCAAATTTTTTCCACGAATTTTTCGCGGCCCAAATCGTGGCGGGTAATGTTCTTGCCGGCCAACTGGCGCTCCACCACAATTTGCGTGGCAATACCTGCGTGGTCGGTGCCGGGTTGCCACAGGGTATTGTGGCCACGCATGCGGTAATAGCGCGTTAGCCCATCCATGATGGTTTGGTTAAACGCATGGCCCATGTGCAGCGTACCCGTCACATTCGGTGGTGGCAGTTGAATGCAAAAGTCTGGTTTGCCTTCCACAGTGGTGGCCTTGGCGTGGCCTTGGCGCTCCCATTCAGGGCCCCAGTGGGATTCAATGGCATTCGGGTCAAAACTTTTGGCAAGGGTCATGGCAGTGGTACTTGAAAATGAACAACGTCAACAATGGCTTAGCCCGACATTATAGCGTTTGCGGGGGTGTTCCCGGCTTTGAGTTGTTTGGTCTGGACCATGAAAGCCCCTTTATTCCCCAATTTCGGTCCCCCCCTTGTACTGCACAATGTTCATACGTCCGACTGGGTGGCTGTCTTCTATTAGCCCTGTTCGAGTGAGGCTTTTTTAGAAATACAACGTTATGTTGTGAACCAATGACAGTTCAAAGAGGGGTGTCTCATGTTGAGTTCAATTAGTGCCAAATTCAGTGCCAGCCTGGTCACGGTGATTCTGCTGGGCGTGGTGGTCGGTGGCTTGGGTGTATTTAACAGCAAGCGGATTATGGATGCCAATGCCAAAAACGACTTCACCCACGAGGTGATCGAGAATGTGCTGGGTGTTCGCGAGAACTTGCTAAACATCGAAACGGGCGAACGCGGGTTTTTGCTGCGTGGTGACGAAGCCTACCTGACACCCTACAACGAGGGGAAGGAGCAGGTTCGCAAACACCTGGACAAGGCCTCCGAACTTACCGCCCACAACCCGGTGGTTACTGAGGAATTGCGCCTGTTCAATGCACACTATCGCACCTGGCTGAATTCAGTGATTGATCCGTTGATCGACGCCAAACGACTGGTGATTGAGGGCAATATGGCCCCGGAAGATTTCAACGCCCTGGTGGATTCCACGCCGGGCAAGCCACTGATGGACAAAATGCGCCAGGCCTTGGCCAAAATTGAAGCTGAAGAATACCGTTTGCTCAAGCAACGCCAACAGGCCAGTCAGGGTGTGTACCTGCAATCCATCTGGATTACCGTGGCCATTACCTTGTTTGCCTTGTTCACGGGGTTGACTTTGAATTTCCTGATTTCCCGAATGTTCAAACGCAAGTTGGGAACAGCCACGACCCACATCAATGCTTTGGCAGAGGGAAGGCTGAACAGCAACATCAAGGTTGAGGGCAAAGATGAAGTGGACGGATTGCTACAGGCACTGGGCAAGGCACAAACCAATTTGCGTGGCTTGATCGAGGGTATTCGAGGTTCCACCGCTTCGTTGAATGAAAGTGCCAGTGCAGTACGTACGTCGTCCGATGAAATGAACAAGGCAGCCTCTGAACAGGCTGACGCGACGTCATCGATGGCTGCAGCTGTTGAGCAATTGACCGTGTCGATCAGTCAGATCACCGAGAATTCAAATGATGCGTCCCACACAGCTATGCAGGCCAAGCAGTCGGCCGACCAAGGCAGCGTGACCTTGGGTCAGGTGGTGGAGGGCATTCGAAAAATTGCCAGCTCGGTGCAAGGCAGTGCCAGTACCGTTCGCTCACTTGAGCAACAGTCCAACGAGATTTCCGAGATCATTTCAACCATTACCGACATTGCAGATCGCACCAACTTGTTGGCCCTGAATGCGGCAATTGAGGCGGCAAGGGCTGGCGAAAGTGGCCGTGGGTTTGCTGTGGTGGCCGATGAAGTTCGAAAACTGGCCGAGCAAACCAAGGGCTCTTCTGAGCGAATTTCAACCATGGTGTTCCAGATTCAGAGCATTACCCAGCAGGCCTCCAAATCCATGGAAGATTCAGTGGGTATGGTCAAGCAGGGTATTGAGCAAGCTGATTCAGTGTCGGAGACCATTGACCAGATCAAGGCCAATGCCGACCGTGTGAATGAGGCCATTCAGGCGATTACCGTGTCGATGAAAGAACAAAGCAATGTGAGTGTGGAAATCAGCCGCAACGTGGAGCGGGTTGCGCAAATGACTGAAGAAAACACAGCTGCGATTGCACAAAACAAGTATGTGGCTCAGCAAATTTCAGACTTGGCCGGCAGTTTGACCCAGTCTGTGCAAGTGTTCAAAACCTGATCATTTTTTCAGCGCGTCCAGCACCACTTTTTCAAACTCTTGCATCAGTTGAGGTTTGATCCGGAGCAGGGCGCGTTCGAACAGTTCGGGCAACTGTGCCCGCAAAATTTCAATCTGCGGGTCGCTCAAATTGCCACCCAGGCGGCTGCCCGTGGATTGTTCAATTTCCCGCAAACCTGACTCGATTACTTCAGTCAACAGGGGCGGGCCACCATCAAAATGTTCACTCATGTTGTTGTCCTTAAGCCCCAATCAACTGTTGGCGCGGTCAAAGGTATTCAGCGGGTAACCCCGTTCCTTGTAAAACTTGTAGCGTTGCCGCGCCAATGCCTTGTTGTCCTCGTCGGTGCCCACAATTTCGACCAGTCGTTCAAACCGCGCAAAAAACGGTGGCCATTGCTCGTCCAGATTAATCAATAAATCGTAGTGGGCAATGTCATCGGCCTTGTCGGTTAACACAATGGGCGTGTCGGCCACACCAGGGTGGCCAGTGACCACATGGGGTAAAAAGTCCTCTTCTGAAAATGTCCACAGCAGCTTGTCCAGGTTTTCGAGTACCTCGGGGCGGGTGCTGTAGCACACAATTTTCAGGCCGCTGCCGTACGCCTTTCGAATCAATCGACAGGTGTACAGCAGGTGGTCTGACACATTGAGGTGAAAGTCAATTCGGGTCAATTCACAACCCTCAGGCTTTTGCACGCTTCATGACAAATTCTGCCAGCAGTGGCACCGGGCGGCCACTGGCGCCCTTGGCTTTGCCGGAATGCCAGGCTGTGCCGGCAATATCCAGGTGAGCCCAGCTGTAGGCCTTGGTGTACTTTTGCAAGAAGCAGGCCGCAGTCACGCTGCCCGCGGGGGGGCCGCCAATATTGGCCATGTCGGCAAAGTTGCTTTTCAGTTGCTCATGGTATTCCTCGTCCAATGGCATGCGCCAAGCGGTGTCCAAGGCGTTTTGCCCCGCCTTGAACAACTCATTGGCGAGCTCGTCATCGGGGCTGAACAATCCACTGTTGACGTGGCCAAGCGCCACAATGCAGGCACCGGTCAGTGTGGCGACATCAACCACTGCGGCGGGGTTGAACCGCTCAACGTAGGTGAGTGCGTCACACAGAATAAGGCGGCCCTCTGCATCGGTATTCAGAATTTCAATGGTTTGACCACTCATGGACACCACCACATCACCGGGCTTGCTGGCGTTGCCGGCCGGCATGTTTTCGGCCGTGGGCACCACCACAATCAGGTTCAGGGCCAATTTCATTTCAGCCGCTGCTTTCATGGTGCCCAACACGCTGGCTGCGCCACACATGTCGTATTTCATTTCGTCCATGCCAGCGCCCGGCTTGAGCGAAATGCCGCCGGTGTCAAAGGTAATACCCTTGCCAACCAAAACCACGGGTGCTTCTTTGGGGTCTTTTGCGCCGTTGTACTTCAGCACGATCAGTTTGGGGGGTTCACTGGACGCTTTACCCACTGACAACAGGCTGAACATGCCCAACGCTTCCATTTTTTTGTGGTCCAGCACGTCAACGCCCAGCTTGTATTGTTTGGCCAGGGCTTTGGCTGTTTCAGCCAGATAATTCGGGGTGCAAATATTGCCGGGCAAGTTGCCCAGGTCTTTGGTCAGCTGCATACCATTGCCAATCGCCTGACCAATGGCGGCGCCTTTCTCGACAGCCTCCTGGGTTGGTTTGGTGCAGGCCAGCTCAAAGGCGGGCGGTGCAACAGCGTCTTCGTCCTGCTTTTTGCAGGCTGAAAAGCTGTAAAAGCTCTCGGTGATGGTGCGTGCACACAAGGCTGCGATGTCTTTGTCACTGCTTTTCTTGGGTACTTCCTGATTCACGGCAAAAAACACCTTGGCGGGCTTCAGGCCTTTGATTGCTTCGCAGGCTGCGCTGGTGGCTTTTCGCAGGGTTTTGGTGTTCAGTTTGTCTGCCTCATCCAGACCCACCAGCACATAAACAGGCGCACCAGCTTTCGCGGTGTTGAATACCACGCGGCAACTGCCAGCATTTCCCAGGTTTTTGTCGGTTTTGCAGGCATTGGCCACCAAGCCTTCTGTGTCAATGTCCGCCCGTTTTGCGGCAGCGGTCAGTTCACCGTCCTTGTACACCGCAACCACAGCCACATCGCAACCCTTCGATGGCACCGGTCCACCTGCGGTCACTTTGGCAACGGCGCCTGTACCCGCCTTGAAGCTGAACATGGGCGGTGGTGTGGGCGCTGCCTTTTTGGAAGTGCGGGGTGTGGCTGGTTTTTTGGCTTTGGGTGTGGCGGGTGTTGCTGTCATGGTGTTCCTTCTTGCGATTAATGCTCGACCATTCAAAACGAATGCATGCGACAATCTACCATTATTAACAAGCTGGGTTGGCGAGTCAAAGCACAGCCCAACTGCATTGCATGCTGTTTCGATCCACTTTTCGAAAAGACTTTGCCCAAACTGCCGGGGCCACTTTTGTGGCCCTGTTCACCATTATCGTGACCACGGTGCTTGTACGTACCTTGGGTCAGGCTGCGGGCGGCAAGGTTGACAATGCCGAGGTGTTCACGCTCATCTTGTTGGGCGGGCTTCAATACCTGCCAGCCGCCTTGGTCATCACTGTGTTCATTGCCGTCATGGGTGTGGTATCGCGTGCCTTCAAGGAGCAGGAAATGACGGCCTGGTTTGCATCGGGCGTTTCGCTGTTCTCGCTGGTGCGACCGGTGCTGCGTTTTGCCGTGCCGCTCACTGTGTTGGCCATGGTGTGCTCGGTTTGGCTTACGCCGTGGGCCAAAGCCGAACTGGATGCTGCCAAAGATCGTTTTGCCAAACGCAGCGATGTGAGCAAAGTCAGCGCGGGCCAGTTCAGGGAATCGGGTGAAGGCAACCGCGTGTTTTTCGTGGAGCGTCAATCCGAAGTCACCAAGCAGGTTGAAAACGTATTTGTGGTCGACTCCAAAGGCGACACCCGAACAGTGGTCTCTGCTGCGCGTGGCAGCGTTGAGGTGGATGCCAACGGTCAGCCATACCTGGTGTTGAGTGGCGGACGACGCGCCACTCTGGATGGCACCGGCGAGCGCTTCACCACAACCGAGTTTGAAACCTATGGTCTGGCCATTGACAACACTCTGGGTGCAGCCCCCAGCTTTCAGTTGCAGCACCGCCGTGTTGATTTGCTGATTGCCGATTTTTCACCCGCCGCTCAAGGCGAACTGTTGTGGCGTGTCAGCTTGCCATTGTCCGCCCTGGCGCTGGGCTTGCTGGCCATTCCATTGGCCTTTGTGAATCCGCGCGGTGGCAATTCACTGAACCAGCTTTTTGCCTTGTTGATTTATCTGACATACAGCAACATCGTGTCGGTCACCCAAAGCATGGTGACGAAGGAAACACTCGACTTCTGGGTGGCTTTGGTACTACCCCATGCCAGTGTTCTATTGATGTTTTATCTCTTGATGGTCAAGCGTAACCGCCCGGCGGGAGCACCTTTGTTTCGCTGGCGCAGACCAGTTCGCTCGCTTGACCTGCAAGATGTGGTGGCAGGGCAGGAGATCAAACAATGAAAATGTCCTCCCGCGATGTTCGTAAACAGGTCAGCAAACCATTTCAGGTACCCCATTCGCTGTTGGTGTATTTTCGCAGCGAACTCTACAAAGCCATCAGTTTTGTGATGGTTGCGTTTGTTGGTTTGTTCGCATTTTTTGATTTGATCGCCGAAGTAGACCGTTTGAGTTTGCCCGGCACCAGCTGGTTTTATTATTTTATTGCCGTGTTGCTGGGCCTGCCCGCACGGGTTTACGAAATAGCGCCCATCGCCGCGCTGATTGGCTCGATATACGCCTTGGTCCAATTGGCCGCCAGCAGCGAACTCACCGCCATGCGAGCCGCAGGTCTAAGCACCACCAGTATGCTGAAAATGCTGGTTCGAATTGCAGCGGGCGTGGTGGTCATTACGGTGTTGTTTGGCGAGGCAGTGGCACCCTTGGCCGAAAGGGCGGCGGTGCCCATGCGAGCCAA
>NZ_LUJK01000053.1 GCF_001601825.1 Limnobacter sp. CACIAM 66H1
GAGGAAATCGCCTATTTGCTGGTGCACGGCAAGCTACCTACTGTGGCTGAGCTGGCTGGCTACAAACTGAAACTGAAAGCCTTGCGCGGCATTCCTGCGGGCGTGAAGCAAGCGCTGGAAGCTCTGCCCCCTTCAGCCCACCCAATGGATGTGATGCGCACTGGTGTTTCCGTGTTGGGCTGCCTTCAGCCTGAAAAGGACGACCACAACCACCCCGGTGCACGCGACATTGCAGACAAGCTGATGGCCAGCCTTGGCGGCATGCTGCTGTATTGGTACCACTACAGCCACAATGGCAAGCGCATTGAAGTGGAAACCGATGATGACTCGATTGGCGGCCACTTCCTGCACCTGCTGCATGGTGAAAAGCCCCGCGACAGCTGGGTTCGCGCCATGCACACCTCCTTGATTCTGTATGCAGAGCATGAATTCAATGCGTCCACTTTCACCAGCCGCGTTGTGGCTGGTACCGGTTCCGACATGTACTCCGCCATTTGCGGTGGCATTGGTGCCTTGCGCGGCCCCAAGCATGGCGGTGCCAATGAGGTGGCGTTCGAAATTCAAAAGCGATACGACAACCCGGATGAAGCAGAGGCCGATATTCGCGCCCGCGTTGAACGCAAGGAAGTGGTGATCGGTTTCGGCCACCCCGTGTACACCGTCAGCGACCCTCGCAACGTGGTGATCAAGAAAGTGGCGGAAGACCTGTCCAAAGAACAGAACAATATGAAGATGTACAACATCGCCGAACGCCTGGAAAGCGTCATGTGGGAAATCAAGAAAATGTTCCCGAACCTGGACTGGTTCAGCGCCGTGAGCTACCACATGATGGGCGTGCCCACCGCCATGTTCACGCCCCTGTTCGTGATTGCCCGTACATCCGGCTGGAGCGCCCACGTGATTGAACAGCGCATCGACGGCAAGATCATTCGCCCAAGCGCCAACTACACCGGCCCTGAAGACCAGAAATTTGTACCCATCAAGGATCGCAAATAAGCATGAACACTCAATTCCGTAAAAACCTTCCGGGTACGAAGCTTGATTTCTTCGACGCCCAAGCGGCTGTGGATGCAATTGAAGCCGGCGCATGGGATAAGCTGCCCTACACCAGCAAAGTGCTGGCTGAGCAGTTGGTGCGCCGCTGTGAACCATCGGCTTTGACCGACAGCCTCAAGCAACTGGTATACCGAAAGCGCGACCTGGATTTTCCCTGGTACCCAGCCCGCGTGGTGTGCCACGACATTCTGGGCCAAACCGCACTGGTGGACTTGGCTGGCCTGCGCAATGCAATTGCAGACCAGGGAGGTGACCCTTCCAAGGTAAACCCAGTGGTACCCACTCAATTGATTGTGGACCATTCACTGGCTGTGGAATGTGGAGGTTTTGACCCCGACGCCTTCCAGAAGAACCGCGACATTGAAGAGCGCCGAAATGAAGACCGCTTCCATTTCATTAACTGGACCAAAACCGCATTCAAGAATGTGGACGTGATTCCAGCCGGCAATGGCATCATGCACCAGATCAATCTGGAAAAAATGTCGCCGGTAGTACAGGTTCGCGATGGCGTAGCCTTTCCTGACACCTGTGTAGGCACTGACAGCCACACACCCCATGTGGATGCGCTGGGCGTAATCTCGATTGGCGTGGGTGGACTGGAAGCAGAGACCGTGATGCTGGGCCGCGCCTCGATGATGCGCCTGCCCGACATCGTGGGCGTGGAACTGACTGGCAAGCGCCAGCCCGGTATTACGGCCACCGACATCGTACTGGAGCTGACCGCATTTTTGCGCAAGGAACGGGTGGTGGGGGCCTACATCGAATTTTTCGGTGAAGGCGCCAACAGTCTCAGCATTGGCGACCGAGCCACGATTTCCAACATGACTCCGGAATACGGCGCCACCGCCGCAATGTTCTACATTGATGAGCAAACCATTGACTACCTCAAGCTGACTGGCCGCGAAGATGAGCAGGTAAAGCTGGTGGAGCAATATGCCAAACACACCGGCCTTTGGGCGAGCAAAATGGTGGGTGCGGAATATGAACGCGTGCTGAAATTTGATTTGAGTAAAGTGGTGCGAAGCATGGCTGGCCCATCGAACCCGCACGCCCGCGTGGCCACCACCGATTTGGCTGCCAAAGGCATTGCAGTTAACCTGGACAAAGCACGTGAAGAGGAAGCCAAGGGTTTGATGCCCGATGGCGCAGTGATTATCGCCGCCATTACCAGCTGCACCAACACCAGCAACCCACGCAACGTGGTTGCAGCTGCCCTGCTCGCCCGCAAAGCCAATCAGTTGGGTTTGGTGCGCAAACCTTGGGTGAAATCTTCTTTCGCCCCAGGTTCCAAAGTGGCCGAGTTGTATTTGAAAGATTCAGGCCTGCTGCCTGAACTGGAAAAGCTCGGCTTTGGTATTGTGGCGTTTGCCTGTACCACCTGCAACGGCATGAGTGGTGCATTGGACCCGAAAATTCAACAGGAAATCATCGACCGCGATTTGTACGCCACCGCAGTATTGAGCGGCAACCGCAACTTCGATGGACGAATTCACCCCTATGCCAAGCAGGCATTCCTGGCCTCGCCCCCGCTGGTGGTGGCCTATGCCATTGCGGGCACCATTCGCTTTGACATTGAACGGGATGTGCTGGGTGTTGTGAACGGCAAGGAAATTCGCCTGAAAGACCTGTGGCCGAGCGATGAAGAAATCGATGCAATCGTGAATGAATTCGTCAAACCCTCCCAGTTCCGCGAAATTTATATTCCCATGTTTGATTTGGGTGCGATTGAAGAAGCGAAAAGCCCGCTGTACGACTGGCGGCCACAGAGCACCTACATTCGTCGCCCACCTTACTGGGACACCGAAGGACAAGGTGCATTGGCTGCGCGGCCACGCACGTTGAAAAACATGCGCCCGCTGGCGGTGCTGGGTGACAACATCACCACCGACCACCTGAGCCCATCGAACGCCATTCTGATGAATAGCGCAGCCGGTGAGTACCTGCACAAGATGGGACTGCCGGAAGAGGACTTCAACAGCTATGCCACCCACCGCGGCGACCACTTGACAGCACAGCGCGCCACATTCGCCAACCCCACCCTGCTGAATGAAATGGTGCGGGATGAAAACGGCAACGTGAAAAAAGGCTCACTGGCCCGCATTGAACCGGAAGGCAAGGTAACACGTATGTGGGAAGCGATTGAAACCTACATGGACCGTGGCCAGCCGCTGATCATCATTGCGGGTGCTGACTATGGCCAGGGTTCTTCACGCGACTGGGCCGCCAAGGGTGTGCGCCTGGCAGGTGTTGAAGCAATTATTGCCGAAGGCTTCGAGCGTATTCACCGCACCAACCTGATTGGCATGGGCACCCTGCCCCTGGAATTCAAGTCAGGCGATACGCGTAAAACCTACAACATCGACGGCACCGAGGTGTTTGAAGTGGTGGGTGAGCGCAGCCCGCGCGCAACTCTGACTGTGGTGATGACCCGCAAGAATGGCGAGCGTGTGGAATTCCCCGTGACCTGCCGCCTGGACACCGCTGAAGAGGTTTCAATCTATGAAGCCGGTGGCGTGCTGCAACGTTTTGCACAGGACTTCCTGGAAGGAAAGGCAGCATGAGCCAACAACTGAAGGTTCCCGCCACCTACATGCGTGGCGGTACCAGCAAGGGTGTGTTTTTCAGGTTGCAGGATTTGCCTGACGCATGCCAAAAGCCGGGCGAAGCCCGCGACAAACTTTTGTTGCGTGTAATCGGAAGTCCTGACCCTTATGGCAAGCAAATCGACGGCATGGGTGGTGCTACATCAAGCACCAGCAAAACCGTGATTTTGAGCAAAAGCAGCAAGGCTGATCACGATGTAGATTACCTGTTTGGACAGGTTTCAATCGACAAGGCCTTTGTGGACTGGAGTGGCAACTGCGGCAATTTGTCTTCTGCGGTGGGTTCATTCGCAGTGGCCAGTGGCTTGGTTGATCCTGCACGCGTGCCGCAAAACGGCACTTGTGTGGTACGCATTTGGCAAGCCAATATTGGCAAAACCATTATTGCGCATGTGCCAATGACCAACGGGCTTGTTCAAGAAACCGGCGAATTTGAATTGGATGGGGTTACTTTCCCCGCGGCTGAAGTTCAGCTGGAGTTCTTGGACCCGGCCGATGAAGGCGAAGACGGTGCTTCAGGCTCTATGTTCCCCACTGGCAACCTGATTGACGACCTGGAAGTTCCCGGCATCGGCACACTGAAAGCCACGCTGATCAATGCCGGCATACCCACCATTTTCGTCAATGCGGACAGCATTGGCTACACCGGCTGCGAGCTGCAAGACGACATCAACAGTGACCCCAAGGCATTGGCGATGTTCGAAACCATCCGCGCCCACGGTGCCGTGAAAATGGGCTTGATCAAACACATTGATGAAGCAGCCAAACGACAGCACACACCCAAAGTGGCGTTTGTTGCACCGCCAAAAACCTACACCAGCTCAAGCGGCAAGGTGGTTGAATCGGCAGGCATTGATTTGCTGGTGCGCGCCATGAGTATGGGCAAACTGCACCATGCCATGATGGGTACAGCCGCAGTGGCCATTGGCACAGCAGCTGCCGTACCTGGAACCCTGGTGAATTTGGCAGCGGGTGGAACCGCACGAGAAGCCGTTCGCTTTGGACACCCAAGCGGCACCTTGCGCGTCGGGGCCCAAGCGGTGCTTGAAAATGGTCAATGGGCCGTCAAAAAAGCCATTATGAGCCGCAGTGCGCGCGTATTGATGGAAGGTTGGGTTCGCATACCTAACGATACGTTTTAAACGATGGAACCAAGCTGATAAAGCTTGCCACTACATGCACTTCAGTTTGTTTCGGTGCAATACCGAGAACTGAAGTGCAGTTTCACCATTCCGAAAACTGTAGCAACAAGCCAAAGAGTGAGCAATTGCTCACGTCCCCATACCCCTCTTCCTGATTACATTACCTCACGCTGATTATTCTCATGACTCCGAAAAATTCAATGGAGTCTTCACCATGTTTCGCGCAGTTTTAAGTCACGCTGGCCCTCAAGTCCTGATGTCTGCAGGAAAGAATGCATTGCGAAGAAGCAACTCAGGCTCGGTATCTTCGCAGATAGTGAGTCCGCTGGCCTGCAAGCTCAAGGACATCCGAAAAAACACCCATACAAACTTGAAACTTCAGCTTCAGAAAAGCCTGCCACCTGTCAAATTTGAGCAAACCCAGGAATTGACTGAACAGATTGAAACTGAAGAGCCAGATTTTGATCAACTTCACGCACAGATGGCGGAGTTTGTTCAGACGCATAAGAATGATCCTGAGGCTATCGTCGGGGCGTTGAAGTACCTGAACAGTCAACTGATGATATTGAGCGCAGCAGAGCGACAAATCAAAGCGGAAAATGCACCGATCGATCAATGGCTCGTTCAAGGTTTGAAATCCCTGATTGATCACTCCTCGAACCAGGGGGAATCCATTGTTCAAACACTCTCAAACACAAAAATTTCGCCAGTGTTTACTGCGCACCCGACCAATTTCAATAAACCCGAAGCGAGCGCCATTGTGCTCTCCCAACTGGACGACATTGCAAGTCCCCATGGAAACGCAAAAGTCTGTCAAGAACTCTGGGAAACCCAAGGCGTTCGAAACCTGAAACCCACGGTTCAGGACGAGGCCAGGCAATTCTCTTCCAACATCCGTCATCTGCACAGTTCGGGCCGAACCATTCACAAATACATCAACCAACAACTTTCAGTTTTACCCGATCAATTGAAACTGTCAAAACCCTTGGTTGAAGCCGGGAATTGGGTGGGCGGCGATCGGGATGGAAATCCGAACATTGATGCAAAGGTGCTCAAAGACGTGGTCAGAACCCTGAGCGCTGCAGCTTTTGAATACTTTGAAAAGAAAATAGGCCAGGAGAAAAACACCCAAGCCGGTAGCCTTTGCAATCTGCTTTGTAAATCCGGACACTCGGAATCCCTCACCTTAATTCGCCAAAAGCTGGCACGCACCCGAGCACATTTGGTGGGCGAAACCGCACTGCCAATTCAGGGCGATTTGTATCTGAATGCGAATGAACTGGTAAGTGATCTTGAATCCTTGGATATCGACAATTTGAACACTCAGGAAAAAGCAATCCTTCAAGGAAAGCTTGATTTGCTGAAACTGGATGCGGACAGCATTGGCTTTCATGGGGCCAACACTGACATTCGACAAAACAGCGCAATGAATGAAAAAACAGTCGGCGAATTGTTGAGAAGATCTGGCGGCCCCAGCAATTACGAGAGCTTGGGAGAAGTTGAAAAACAAACATTGCTGACCAGCCTGTTACTAGGCAACAGCGCACTCGTGCTCAGTGATGTCCCGATTGACGGCCAGGGCAATAATCCTGAATTTGAACGGGAAATCGGATTGATCAAAAGCTATAAAACCATTCATGACACCTACGGACCACAGGCACTGAAAAACTGCATTACGGCCAACACAGAAACCATGAGTGACATGCTAGAGGTCATGCTGCTACTGAAATATGCTGACCTGGCCGACGAACACGGAATCAAGATGAACGTTGTGCCGCTGATAGAGACAGTGAGAGACCTGCACAACGGCCCTGACATTTTGAACAGCATGCTGAATCACCCGTGGTATCGACAGGCTCTGAAATCCAGTGGCAATCAACAACAAATCATGGTTGGATATTCAGACAGCAATCGCTTGGATGGACCACTCGCCTCTAGCTGGGCTGTATATGAGGGCACGGCCAAAATGCAGGAGGTCGCGAATCAAAACAAGATAAATTTGCATGTATTTCATGGTCGGGGCGGAACCAAGGCCAGGGGCTCAGGCGACTCGTATGCACAGGAAATCAGATCAAGCAACGGTGCCAGCCTAGTGACCGGAATGCGTCAAACCGAGCAAGGTGAAGAGGTACCGGCGAAATTCGGTACCGAAACAATGTCCAAATCCAACCTGGCAGACATGGTAGGTTCAACATTGGAAACCATGTCAAAAGGCACTGATCAGGGACTTGTCAAATACACCAGCACGATGGAAAAACTTGCCCAACATGCTCGCGAAAGCTACGCCAACCTGTACTCCGACCCCGAACTTCCTCGTTTTTTTCAGAGCAGCACCCCCATTGAATTCGTGGGTAAATCCAACGCTGGCAGCCGCCCTGCTTCACGAGCAAGCGACGCAGGGGGTCAACTGAACCTCGATAAGCTGCGCGCAATCCCTTGGGTGGGCTCTTGGTATCAATCTGGCAGCGCCATGCCTGCATACTTCGGCACGGGCAGTGCAATCAAACAATTTATCGAACAACCGACTGGCACCACCACGGCACTAGAACGAACCACGCAACTGCAAACAATGTACAAAGAATGGCCATTCTTCAAAACCTTGATTGACCGAACCGCCACCGCCATGGAAAAAGCCGACATGACAATTGCACAGGGGTACGCAAAATTGGCGCCGGCTCAATCGCAGGGTGTATTCGAGAAAATCAAGAATGAATACGAACTGACCAAAGAGATGATTCTGAACATCAAACAATCGAACAATCTGATGGATCACAATCCCGTCGATGCAGAAATACTTGCAGTAAAAAAACCATTGACGCAAGCGGCACATGCCATGCAAATTGGTTTGCTCAAAGCCCACCAACAGGCGGGCCCTGAGATTCGGGACAAGCTGCTCGAACCGATTGTCATGTCGATGCAGGCGATCGCCAGTTCCAACCGATTTGGTTAAACAGCAGTTCCCGCATGAATGGGCGGACGTTTGCCTGCCCATGGCTTGGATTGCTCCAACTGCGCCGCCAGGTTCAACAACACGTTTTCCTCACCAAAACGTCCCGTGAACATCATGCCCACTGGAATGCCTTGCGCATTCCAGTGCAAGGGCACACTCATTGACGGTTGACCCGTGACATTGGCCGGCATGGTTTGGGAACAGTACTGATATACACGCCGACCCGCTTTTAATACAAAGTCCTTTTGCTTGGCAATAAAACCAATTGGCAGATAGCTGAGTGCTTTCAATTCGACCATCTCTTGCGAGGTTGGACGAAGCCCCCCGACGGCGATGGGTAATTCACCCAGAGTACTTGTCAATAAAGCATCGTAGGGCTCAAAAAAAGTCATCCATTGGCGGGAAAACTGCGCCATGGTCCACACTGCATTGGCGACGTCACCACCATTAAAGCTACGACCCAATTTCATCAATGCCCATGTCCGCGCCTCAAAATCAGCTGCCTTGCCCTTTCGTCCTAATACACGTTCGCCTTCTTTCAAGGTTGCTGCCATTTCTGAACACACCAATACAGTGTAGGCGTATATAAAGTCCTCCTTGTTGATAGGCAGGCGAACTTCCTCACACACATGGCCAAGGCTTTCAAGCAACTTGACTGTTTCAAGCACTCCTTGCTGACAATCAGCATGCAGAGTTTCGCCCAAGGCTGGATCAAGTGAATAGGCAATTTTCAGTTTTTTGGGTTTTGCTTCAATGGCAGCTGCATATGTTTTTGCGGGCGGTGCGATACGCAGTAGTTGACCGGGATAATTGCCTTGCAAGCAATCAAGCATGTGTGCAGAATCACGCACGGTGCGAGATACCACATGCTCTGCGATGAACCCGAACCAGCCATCTGCTTGATCAGGACCGGAGGGCACGCGCCCGCGAGTGGGCTTCAAGCCAAACAGGCCGGTGCAGGATGCCGGGACTCGAATTGAACCACCCCCATCACTTGCGCTGGCCATGGGCACGATACCCGCTGCAACGGCTGCTGAAGCACCGCCACTGGAACCACCAGGGCTGCGCAGTGGATCCCAAGGGTTACGGCATGGACCTGTCAGTTCAGGTTCAGTCGAAGGTGTAATGCCGAATTCCGGCGTGGCCGTTTTTCCAAAAATATTCAGCCCGGCCCGCTTGAAACGTTTTACATATTCCGAATCTTCAGAGGGTACGAAGCCTTTGTAGAATCGACTGCCGCAGCTCATCTCGACACCGGCATAGCTGGCAATCAAATCCTTTAATAAAAATGGAACTCCTGCAAAGGGTCCCTCGACAGTTTCTTTGGCACGCGCACGAGCAATGTCGTACATGGGTCGAATCACCGCATTAATGCGTGGGTTGACCTTCTCTGTGCGAGCGATGCTCTCCTCGAGCAGTTCGGCTGCGCTCACCTCACGTTTATTGATCAACTCGGCAAGACCAAGGGCGTCGAACTGGTCATATTCTTTGAAACCTGCCATTTTTATTGTGTCTCCGAAAAACTGGTGTAGCTATGAATGTAAGTGAATATCTTACCCCACTCAGGTAATACCCACCCTGATTGAAAACAGGAAGAATAAGACATCCGAAACTTTAATTGCTTTGGTTACATGACATGAAATCACCGTATATCGCTTGTGTGGTATTTAGCGACTACCCTATAAAAACAATGGCTTACCAGCGTTTTCTGAGTGGCTTGGGTGAGAAATGTGTCTACTCCTTTCGCAGTATCGATCTTGATTTCACAGAACTTTCACGTGCCAGGCTCGTGATTTGCGACATGAACATCATGAAAGAATTTGAAGAAGCTGCGCTGAGCAAGCTGGAAAGAACCTTTCGCACTGCGAATATTCTGTTTCTTGAAGAAGATCACAGCGATATGCGTGTCAAGTTTTCAAATCAGAGGGATATTTGTCGCTTGGGCAAACTTGCTGAAATCAACGTGATTCACTCGACGTTGAAAGAACTGCTTTTACAGACCAACAGAAAACCAAAAAAGAACCCACGCCATCGAGATGCGCAAATCGAACAAACTTAAAAAAGCCACCCAAGGGTGGCTTTTTTACGTTTGCCGTAACAGCCCGGGAGAAACCCCGGGCTATCCGCTCGGGCCGCCAAATTAAGCAGCCAACTCAGCCTTGTTTGCAATGTCCACAAACTCCTGAATCTGGTCGAAGTTCATGTAACGGTAAACTTCACCAGACACATTGCCCAGCATTTTTACCTGTTCCATGTACTCTTCCACAGTTGGGATCTTGCCCATCAGCGCACACACTGCGGCCAGTTCGGCCGAGCTGAGATACACGCGGGTGTCAATGCCCAAACGGTTCGGGAAGTTACGTGTAGAAGTGGACACGGCAGTGGAACCCTTGCGGATTTGTGCCTGGTTACCCATACACAAAGAACAGCCCGGCAATTCCATGCGAGCACCCGTGCGGCCCAGAATGCCGTAGTAGCCTTCTTCGGTCAGAATGTGCTGATCCATCTTCGTGGGCGGAGCAATCCACAAACGGGTTGGAATGTCACTCTTGCCTTCCAGTACCTTACCGGCTGCGCGGAAGTGACCAATGTTGGTCATGCAAGAACCGATAAACACCTCATCAATCTTGTCGCCAGCGACTTCGCTCAAGAACTTCACGTCGTCCGGATCGTTCGGACATGCAAGGATAGGTTCCTTGATGTCTTTCAGGTCGATTTCGATCACAGCGGCATACTCAGCGTCCGCGTCGGCCTTCAGCAACTCAGGGTTTGCAATCCAGGCTTCCATAGCCTTGATGCGGCGTGTCAGTGTGCGTGCGTCCTGATAGCCTTGAGCAATCATCCACTTCATCAAGGTGATGTTGGACTTCATGTACTCAATGATGGGCTCTTTGTCCAAATGCACGGTACAACCCGCAGCAGAGCGTTCTGCAGAGGCGTCTGACAATTCGAATGCCTGTTCAACTTTCAGTTGTGGCAGACCTTCAATTTCCAGAATACGGCCCGAGAAAATGTTCTTCTTGCCTTTCTTCTCGACGGTCAACAGGCCTGCCTTGATTGCGTACAAAGGAATTGCGTTGACCAGATCACGCAAGGTAACGCCAGGCTGCATTTCACCCTTGAAACGCACCAAGACGGATTCAGGCATGTCCAAAGGCATGACACCTGTGGCGGCAGCAAACGCGACCAAGCCAGAACCGGCCGGGAAAGAGATGCCGATCGGGAAACGGGTATGTGAATCGCCACCAGTGCCCACAGTGTCGGGCATCAACAAGCGGTTCAACCAGCTGTGAATTACACCATCACCTGGACGTAGCGCCACACCACCACGGTTCTCAATGAAATCGGGCAGTTCGTGGTGCATTTTCACGTCCACTGGCTTGGGATAGGCCGCCGTGTGGCAGAAGGACTGCATCACCAAATCAGCAGAGAAGCCCAAACAGGCCAGGTCTTTCAATTCGTCGCGAGTCATTGGGCCGGTGGTGTCCTGAGAACCCACTGTGGTCATCTTGGGTTCGCAGTAAGTACCAGGGCGAACACCTTCCACGCCACAGGCCTTGCCCACCATTTTCTGGGCCAGACTGTAGCCCTTTGTAGAGGCAGCCTGAGAAGAAGGACGGCGGAACACTGGGCTTGGGCCTTGACCCAAAGCAGCTCGCGCACGGTCAGTCAGACCACGACCAATAATCAGGGGAATACGGCCACCTGCGCGCACTTCATCGAACAGCACATCGGTTTTCACGCTGAATTCAGCAATTACCGCGCCGTTTTTCAGAGCTTTGCCTTCGAAGGGACGCAGTTCGATCTCGTCGCCCATGTCCATTTGGCTGACATCCAGTTCGATTGGCAATGCACCAGCGTCTTCCATGGTGTTGAAGAAAATTGGGGCAATCTTGTTGCCCAGGCAATACCCACCGAAACGCTTGTTGGGAATGAAAGGAATGTCATCGCCAGTAAACCACAACACGCTATTGGTGGCGGACTTGCGTGATGAACCTGTACCTACCACATCGCCCACGTACGCGATCGGATTGCCTTTGGCGATCAGGGCTTGCAACTGCTTGATGGGGCCAACCTTGCCCGGCTCATCAGCTTCAATACCGGGACGTGGGTTTTTCAACATGGCCAAGGCGTGCAATGGAATGTCGGGACGGCTCCATGCATCGGGTGCTGGCGACAGATCGTCGGTGTTGGTTTCACCCGTGACCTTGAACACAGTCAATTTGATGCTTTGTGGCACTTCGGGGCGGCTGGTGAACCACTCGGCGTCTGCCCAGCTTTGCATCACTTTCTTGGCGGTGGCGCTGCCCTTGTCGGCCAGGTCTTTCACGTCGTGGAAGTAGTCAAACATTAACAGGGTTTTTGACAAAGCTTCAGCGGCAATCTCGCCCACTTCTGAATCGTTCAAGGCGTCGATCAGAGGTTTGATGTTGAAACCACCCAGCATGGTACCCAGCAGGAAAGTAGCTTTCTTGCGGTCAATTAATTTGCAAGTGTCAGTACCATTCACAATCGCAGCCAAAAAGGCAGATTTCACCTTGGCGGCATCATCCACACCGGCGGGTACTCGGTTGGTGATCAGGTCCAGCAGAAACTCTTCTTCGCCTGCGGGCGGGTTTTTCAGCAACTGAACCAGGTCAGCAGTTTGCTGGGCAGACAAAGGCAGTGGAGGAATGCCCAACGCTGCGCGCTCGGCAACGTGTTGGCGATAGGACTCAAGCATGAGATCTCCCTAGATTGGGTGAGGGTCAATAGAAACTGTGTAATTTTGAGGCAGTTCGCACGCGCACACAAGTGTTGCGATGCAAAAGTGGCGGGGTTTCGAAGCCTCTCAAGTCTTATATATGATATAGGACTTTCCCTTGATTTTGAAGGGGGTTAGGTCGATTCGGCCTGCTTTTAGAGCCTATTGTCGCTTTGCACGCTGATATTTGGCAGGGCTGATCCCAGTGACTCGTTTAAAGGCATGCGTGAACGCACTTTGATCGTTGTAGGCCAGAAAATTGGCAATATCAGCCAAGCTGAGCTCGCCCGCCTGAAGGCAGTTTTTGGCCATTTCAATCCGCACCTGCTCCAGTTCATCTCGGAAACTACGGTCATGTTCATTCAATCGTCGTTGCAGGGTACGTGTGCTCATCAACAACCGCCGGGCCACGACCTCTAGCGTGGGCAACCCAGCGGTTATGGACTCCTGAAGGGCTTTCTGCAAGCCCGGCACTGCCTCATCGCCTGCCTTCACCTGTTTCAGCAACAGCTGCGCCTGCTGATCGAGCATGCTGCGCATGACCTGGTCAGGTGCTTTCAAAGGCGTTTCAAGCAGACTGGCTGGCCAAACTACCTCTGTGCAATCTCCGTCAAAACCCACCTCGCATTGAAAAAATGCATTGAAATCTTCAGCATTAAGCGGCTTAGGGTTGATAAATTGCACGCGGCGTGGGTAAACCGGTGAGGCAATCAGGTGCTGGGTAAATACGACCAACACGCCAATCGCAACTGAGTCCACCCAGTGCCCGGGACGGCCACGTTCAGCGCCCCAACGCAAAACCAGCTCATCACCCTGAAACGCGACATTCAGTGCATTGACGCTGTACACCAAATTCTCAAACTGCTGCAATCGTGCAAAAGCCTCTCCCAGGTTGGCGCAACAACTGGCCACATAACCCAGCAGACCCATATTCGCTGGGCGTACATGGGCTGCAATTTTCAAAGGCATTGCAGGGTCTTGAAGCGCTTGATAGGCCCACTCCAGCATGGCCTGCCACTGCGGAACGCCAATGCGGTTCAATTCGCCCGCCACAGGCCGGGCAAATGGATTCGTTTGCGCAACGTCAGGGTGTGTTTCAATCAGCCAGTCAAATAGCAGATTGACGTAGCTGGCAGAAATGTGTCCGAGATTGGAATGCTGGTTCATTATTTGACAATAAATATTGTCAGAAGAGTTTTACCTGTTCTATGCTAGCGCGTATTCCGCACAACATCCTCAACAACTCAGCATCACGACATGAAAAAACACGCCACAGCAATCAAGAGACTAACCACTCTTTTCGCAAGCACTGCACTTTTTGGCCTAAGTGCCTGCAACGTTCAAGCACCCGAAGGAGAAATTCAAGGTGTGGCAGGCTTGGCAATTGCCGCGGAACGGGCAGTGTCGGGACTGGAACGCAAGGTGCTTCAAATTGACGGTTTTGTGGTCCCGTATTTGCAGGGTGGTCAAGGTGAACCCCTTGTTCTGATTCACGGTTTTGGTGGTTCAAAAGACAATTTCAATCGAGTGGCTTATTACCTGACCGATCACTACACGGTTTATTCAATTGATGTGCCTGGCTTCGGCGCCTCCACCCGCGACTTGAATGCCGACTATGTCATCAATACCCAAATTGACCGGGTACATGAAATTATTGAAAAGCTAGGGCTAGAGAAACCACACATTGGCGGCAACTCCATGGGTGGCTGGATCAGCGGTGCCTATGCAGCAAAGTACCCCGACAATGTGGCTTCAGTGTGGTTTTTGGCACCCGCAGGTTTGATGGAGTCCAGAAAATCAGAGGTGATTCAGAAATTCGAGAAAACAGGTGAGATTGTTCTAACTGCCAGCAATCGCCAAGAGTTCGAGAAAATCGTCGATGTCGTGATGTATGAGCGCCCCGCTTTCGCACCCGGCTTCGTAGTGGATGCCATGGCCGAACGCGCTGCCGCTGACCAGCCATTGCACAAACGCATTTACAAGGACTTTAAAACTGTGCCCTCTGACCTGGCTACAGTGCTGCCAGCTTCAACATACAAAGGCCCTGGCCTGATTGTTTGGGGCAAGGAAGACAGGGTATTGCATGTGGATGGCGCAGCAGAATTGAAATCCGCGATGCCTGATTTCGATGTCATTTTGATGGACAAGGTTGGACATGTCCCGATGATGGAACAACCCAAACAGGTTGCAGCGGACTATGTGAAGTGGCGTGAGATGATTGCTGAATAAAGTGTAGCCGATGGTTGCCTCTTACCAGGTTATGGCTCACTGCCCGTGTCGCATCACCGAGCCTTGCCGGGCTTTGATTCCCTTCTTGAATGCTGGCTTGGGGCAAGCGAAACGCAAAAGCGTTTTCGCATCGATTGCTAAGGCAATCGCCCCTCGCTGCGCATCAAGCGGGAAGCCCGCCTGAATCGGTTAGGTAATTGCAACAACGTACAGTGAGCAGGAACGAGCACCAATACGAACACCGGGGACAATCCATCAAATCAAGAAATCCACTCAAGGCGATCAAAAAAACCGCGCTATTTATCGTTTTCACTGGTTAACAAAATTCTGTCATTCGGTGTGTAGGTTTGGGAGTTGATCTGTGAAAAATCAAATACAGCCCTGGGGAACTCCACCACGCCAACCACCGCACCCGCGTGTTTAAACAACATTACTGTGATGTCATCACGCGCATCAATCTCGGTCGCAAGCAATACTTTATTGGAAGACAATTCTTCATCGAGACTATTGAAGGACGTGTAGGGCCTGATCAGCAACAGTTCGTCCCATTCAAGCCCATTTATTTGGTTGAGTTTCAGCACCTTGTCGGTTTCCTGAGCGGATCGCACCAACGCCTGAATTTGATTGAGTAAAAGTTGCTCTGTACGCGATCCGTTGCATGCCGAAATCAATAAGGCCAGCAGTCCCAGAACGATACTTTTCATTTGAGCACCTTCAATCTCTTGTTCGTTAGGGCATTTAAGCACTTTGAAGCAACGATAAAGTCACTCTCACGCGTGGATTGTCGACCGATTTCGATTCCAACTCGGTTATTGAACAAATCCATTTCAATCTCCGTTTTAGGTAGTCCGGGTTTTTCTTCGTGTGCCATAGTAAATGCAAGAGCAGCATCCGGCCCGATATCTCGAGCAAGCAAGGCACTCCAGTAACAGTGACGTAACGCATCACCTGCACCGTTGTGTAAACTGCCAGCGCCGAATTTCGATCGCGCCTCGTTTAGTGCTTTGTTTGCTGACTCTTTTATAGCCAACAAGTGCCAAGGATTCATCAACAAATAGTTTTTTTCCTGCTGATTTAGCCTATACCAGTCGTTCAAATAATTCACACATGCTCCAGCTTTCAAAGTGGGCACAAGTTTTTTCTAAATCAGCACTCTTATCAATTATCGGATCTGGTCACTACCCAACATGATGGAGTTCAAATTTTAAAACAGAATCATTCAAATATCTCTTGGCGCAATTTCACAAAAAAAAGGCTTGATCTCGCAATATTTCTTGCCCAAAACCGCGCAAAATTCGAGTTGTCAAAAAACCAACACGCGGAGACTCACCCATGGAACAGTTGATCGACCAGGCGATGCCCACTTTCAATTTGTTATTTGGTCCCAACCCGGATTGGAAGCAGGTGTTCCTTACCCTGCTCACCCCGGTTTTTCTCGGCGCCACGCTGGTCGAATACCTGTACCTGAAAAAGGTGGGCAAATCATTTTTCTTCAAGAAAAACGAAGTGGTCACCAATATGTTGCTCGGCGGCACCTACCAGGCTATGGAGCTGGTGTGGTTTGCGCTATTTGTGTCTGCATTTATGGAATGGATCTATTCCTTCCGCATTGCGACCATTGAAGTCACTCCGCTGAGTTTTGCTGCCTTGCTGTTCGGCATCGAGTTCTGTTATTACTGGTTTCACCGCGGTAGCCATCGGGTTCGATGGTTCTGGTGTGCGCATGTTGTGCACCACAGTGGAGAAAATATGACAACCACCACAGCGATGCGGCAAAGCCTGTTCTACGCGGTGAACCTGCATCAAATTTTTTGGGCACCCATGTTGATCATTGGCTTTCCTGTGTGGGCAGTGCTGCTGGCCTACGGTATCAACCTGGGCTACCAATATTTTGTGCACACCCAAGCCGTGAACAAATTTCCAAAATGGTTTGAATATATTTTCAACACACCCAGCCATCATCGCGTCCACCATGGTCGCAACGCTGAATACATCGACAAAAACTACGGCGGCGTATTAATCATCTGGGATCGAATCTTTGGTACCTTTGAACCCGAAGTTGCACCAGTGGACTACGGCATCGTTCGTCAACCCAAAACCAACAACATCTGGACGCTGAATACCCATGAGTGGCGCGACATGTTTTCTGACGCACTCAAGCCTGGACCCATTTGGCAGCGCGTCAAACACATTTGGGCCCCACCCGAGTGGGTCCGCCCAGGCCTGAGTGATCAGTCCAACCTGCGCAACAAAACAATTTAAGCAATCTTCTCGTACTACAATGGGTGGAACCTAAGAAGGACCACCCATGCGCAGAAAACCACTCAACACCGCCTCTCGATCCAAACTGTCCAAGTACGCAAAGCCCTTGGCCAACCTGGCAATTTTGCTGGCGGATGCTGGCAGCCGGCTTGAGCGTCGGTTTTGGAAAAAGAAGTTGTTTGCAGCTCTGGCCCCCATGCTGGAGGGACGCAGCGACACCACGCTGATGCAAACCCTTGATCACCTTTACAGCACCAACTACCGCGCCTATGACGAGTTGGCCTTTGCCATTGAAAACACCGTCGAAAGTCCCGAGCTGGGTCAAGAAGAAGACATTCTGTTGTTGGCTGCGCCCGTACTGGCTTGGTCCACCTACAACATACCTTCAGGAAAAATAGAAGAAGCGACAGTCGCTGAATTCACCAATCTGCTTCAAAAAAATGTGCTGTCCGATCATGCCCACCTGGTGCTCACCAACATGCTGTTCAGCCCGGACCAACTGCCCGAGAGTTACACCGCAGCAGCAGAACTGGCTCGCCAATTGGGACAAGCTGCGATCGACCGGGTCAAGGTTCGCATCGACACAGAGAACCTGCCCGCAACACAAAGCTTTTTGAGTGACGTGCGTTACTTGATTGGTGCGATATCAGTACCGGCGGGGCAGCCTGCATTCAAATGGCAGGTTGAAGCGCACAGCAACGGTACACTTCTGAGCAAAGAGGAAGTACTGGCCAATTGGCGAATTACTGGTGGCCAGGCCCTGCAAAAAATCATGCCCGGCTGTTTGCTGGAATTGATGTTGCCCAACGGGCTTTACAATGCGTGCCGCGAGGCTGAAAAAGAGGCGCGCGCCTACTCAGTGCGAGCGTCCGCCGCCTTTCTCGAAAGTGCCCTCGATGTTCCCACTCAAAAAATTCATGCCAGCGTAGGCGCATTTGTAGATCGGGGAGAAATCGAAGAATACCGAATCGGTTTTTCCGTCGAAGGAAACAGCGATATTGTGCATGGTGTGGTGTGGCCATTGATCGGCGAAGAATATGGCAATGAGCCAGACCCTGTTTACGAAAAAGACATTGAAAGCGAACCCGACAACCCGGTTATTCGCTCAAAGATTGAAGCTCTTTTGAAAGAAGTCGGAATTCGGCAAATAAAAGTACTGGAAGAGCGCTTCCCCCTGGAGTACTGTGAAGATTGTGGATCGCCTTTGTACCCCAACCCTGAAGGTGAGTTGCTCCATGCCGAACTGCCTGAAGACTCTGAATTGCCAAACAGCATGCATTTGCATTGAACGGTACCCAACACACCGCTTGATTTTGTAATACGGTGCCGACCTTCTCTTCGGCACTCCACACGTAAGGGAGAAACAGGTATGTCAACCCTGAAGCATTCAACACTCAGCACTTTCACGACTAAAACTGGCCAGAAAGGCCAGTTTTACAGCCTGCCCAAACTGGCTGAATCGGGATTCCCCAACCTGCACCGATTGCCAGTCTCGATTCGCATTGTGCTTGAATCGGTGTTGCGCAATTGCGATGGAAAAAAAGTTTCAGAAGAACATATTCAACAGTTGGCCAATTGGCAACCTCAAGCCAGACGAACTGATGAAATTCCTTTTATCGTGGCGCGCGTAGTACTTCAAGACTTTACCGGCGTTCCGTTGCTGGCAGACCTGGCTGCCATGCGGAATGTAGCCAGCGACATGGGCAAAAATCCCAAGAAAATTGAGCCGCTTGTACCTGTGGATTTGGTGGTTGATCATTCGGTGATGATTGACCACTTTGGCACGGCCGATTCACTGCGCAAGAATATGGAAATTGAATTCGAGCGAAATAGCGAGCGCTACCAGTTCATGAAATGGGGCATGCAGGCCTTTGACACATTCAAGGTCGTGCCACCCGGCATCGGCATTGTTCACCAGGTGAATCTGGAATACCTGTTCCGTGGCATCCGCAGTGCCGTGAAAGCGGGCGAAGAGAACGACAACACGGTCTATTACCCCGATACACTGGTGGGCACTGACAGCCACACCACCATGATCAACGGCGTGGGTGTTGTAGGCTGGGGCGTGGGCGGCATTGAAGCCGAGGCTGGGATGCTGGGGCAGCCTGTGTACTTTTTGACACCCGATGTGGTGGGGGTTGAACTCACCAACGCGCTGCGCGAAGGCATCACTGCCACTGATTTGGTATTGGCCATTACCGAGTTGCTTCGCAAGAAAAAAGTGGTAGGCAAGTTCGTTGAATTCTACGGACCCGGTGCAGCAAGTTTGTCAGTGACCGACCGCGCCACACTGGCCAATATGGCGCCTGAATATGGTGCCACCATGGGTTTCTTCCCCCCCGATTCAAAAACAGTTGAATTCATGCGCAAAACTGGCCGTACCGCGGCCGAAGCCGATCGATTTGAGGCGTACTTTGAGGCACAAGGCTTGCTAGGAATGCCAGCACCTGGTGCAATTGACTATTCTGAAGTGGTCACGCTCGATCTGGACTCGGTTGAGCCCTCCTTGGCTGGGCCAAAACGACCACAGGATCGCGTATTGCTGAGGAACATGAAGCAGCAATTCAACACCCTGTTTTCCGAACCGATGACTGCAAACGGTTTTGGCAAAGACCAAGCTGCGCTGAGCACACGCTACCCCACTGGGCTGGATAAGCTCACGATTGGGCATGGCGACGTATTGTTGGCTGCAATTACCAGCTGCACCAACACCTCCAATCCTGGTGTGATGCTGGCGGCAGGTTTATTGGCCAAGAAGGCTGTTGAGAAGGGTTTGAAGGTGCAGCCTCACATTAAAACCTCACTCGGCCCGGGCTCGCGGGTGGTCAGTGATTACCTGGAAAAAACAGGTCTGCAACCCTACCTGGACAAACTTGGATTCAATGTAGCTGCATACGGGTGCACAACCTGTATCGGCAATGCAGGTGATTTGCTACCCGAGATCAACGACACGATTTTGAAAAACGATGTAATCGGTTGCGCGGTGTTGTCGGGTAACCGTAATTTTGAAGCACGTATTCACCCGAATTTAAAAGCCAACTTTCTGGCTTCACCTCCCCTTGTGGTTGCCTACGCGCTCAGCGGCAAAGCCAACATGGACATGACCTCTGAGCCGATTGGCACCGGCAGCGATGGCAAACCGGTTTACCTGCGGGATATTTGGCCGAGTAATGACGAAGTCAATGAGTTACTGCCCACCGCGCTGGACGCACCTACCTTTGTTCGCCTGTATAGCAACTTCACCGAAGGGCACGACCTTTGGAACAACGTGCCCGCACCAGAGGGCCAAGTGTATCCATGGCCGCAGTCCACCTACATTGCCAAACCGCCCTTCTTCGATGATTTCGCCATGCTCCCCACCCAGGTCGAAACGATACGCGGCGCAAAACCGTTGCTGATTCTTGGTGACTCGGTTACCACCGACCACATTTCGCCAGCAGGCTCGTTCAAACTAGGCACCCCTGCAGGAAAATACTTGCTGGAACACGGCGTGATCCAAAAAGACTTCAACAGTTATGGCTCAAGGCGTGGCAACCATGATGTGATGATTCGCGGGACGTTTGCCAATGTGCGAGTTAAAAACCTGATGATTCCACCCGATGCCAATGGAAATCGGATTGAAGGTGGCTTTACTCTCAAAGATGGACAACAAACCACGGTGTACGACGCCGCCATGGAATACATCGCACAAGGCACCCCCACCATCGTATTGGCTGGCGAAGAATATGGAACTGGATCTTCCCGTGACTGGGCGGCAAAAGGGACACAACTGCTGGGTGTGAAGGTGGTGGTTGCCCGAAGTTATGAACGCATTCACCGCAGTAACCTGGTGGGCATGGGCGTGTTGCCATTGCAGTTTTTGGGTAACGATTCAATTCAAAGCCTGAGGCTGGACGGCACAGAAACCTTCGATGTCATAGGTTTGGCCGAAGACACTGCACCACAGGCTGAACTGGTGCTGAGAATTACGCGGGCCAACGGAGAAATGCAGGATGTAAAAGTGCTCAGTCGCATCGATACACCGATCGAGGTGGAATATTACAAGCACCGGGGTATTCTGCCGTTTGTATTGCGGGAGTTGTTAGGGGCGTGATTTGCGCATGGCGTGGCTTGCTCGCTGCAGGCGTTATTGCTTGCCGCTTCTTGCCTGCCTCGCGCCCTGACGAATCAGCAACAAAATCGGCACCAGCGCAATCATGACAATCATCAGCGCTGGCACTGCCGCCTCAGTCAATCGTTCGTCTGAGGCAAACTGATAAGAAACAACTGCCAGGGTGTCAAAATCGAAAGGCCTCAACACCAGAGTGGCTGGCAATTCCTTGATCACATCCACGATCACCAACAACATGCCGGTGGCCACAGACCCTCGCAGTACCGGCAAATGCACATGCCAAAGGACTTGGCGAGGTGTGCGACCCAAAATTCGGGCCGATTCGTCAATGTGTCGTGTAATTTGCTGCAAACCCGAATCTACGGACTGCAAAGCTGCTGAAGTGAAGCGAACGTTGTAGGCATACACCAAAGCCAGCACACTGCCGGTTAACGCCGGCACCTGCCAGCCCATGTCGTAAGTGAAACGATCAACTGTGGCCAGTGGCAACAAAATTGCGATGGCCAGAATTGCACCCGGCACTCCATAGCCCAAAGAAATCAAACGGTAAATTGCGGTAACCCACCACACATGCGCCTGTCGTTTTACATAGGCCAAAAACACCGCCAGAACCACCGCAACCAGGGCTGCCATGCCCCCCAAGAGGGCTGAGTGGTAAGCCCACTGAAAACTGCGCGCCCAATTGATCGAAGTATCTACATCAACCACCAGCGCCAATAGAATCAGCACCGGCAGCAC
>NZ_LUJK01000054.1 GCF_001601825.1 Limnobacter sp. CACIAM 66H1
AATTTCGACAACAGATCTTCAGGCGATTCAAGGCGGCATGTCCAAAATCCTGGATGAGATCAAGTCGGGACAATTCACCTGGCAACTGGATCTTGAAGACGTGCACTTGAACATCGAGCGCAGGCTGACCGAATTGGTAGGTGACGCCGGGAAACGCCTGCACACCGGTCGTTCTCGCAATGATCAGGTGGCGACAGACATTCGTCTGTTTCTGCGCCACGAGGTGGATCGCATTCAGGGATTACTCAAGGCGTTGATCAATGCACTGCTAACCGTGGCGGAACGCAACCATGACACCGTGATGCCCGGTTTTACCCACTTACAGGTGGCACAACCCGTTACTTTTGGGCATCACTTGCTGGCTTATGCAGAAATGTTTGAACGCGACCTCGAACGGATGCACGATTGCCGCAAGCGAATCAACAGGTTGCCTTTGGGCGCAGCGGCACTTGCCGGTACCACTTTCCCCATCAACCGCAATCGAACGGCTGAACTGCTCGGGTTTGATGCACCAACTCGCAACAGTCTCGATTCCGTTTCAGACCGAGATTTTGCAATTGAATTCTGCTCGGCCAGCAGCATCTTGATGATGCACGTGTCGCGCCTGTCTGAAGAATTGATTATCTGGATGAGCCAACGGTATGCGTTTATCGACCTGCCCGATCGCTTCTGCACCGGTTCGTCCATCATGCCACAAAAGAAAAACCCGGATGTGCCGGAACTTGCGCGCGGCAAAACAGGCCGTGTTTATGGACACCTGATGGGCCTGCTGACCTTGATGAAAGGCCAGCCACTGGCCTACAACAAAGACAACCAGGAAGACAAAGAACCCCTGTTCGATACGGTTGATACAGTGGTCGACACACTCACGATTTTTGCCGAGATGGTCGAGGGCATCCAAGTGAAGGCTGACAATATGCGTGTGGCTACACTGGAAGGCTATGCGACAGCCACGGACCTGGCCGATGCCTTGGTCAAGCGCGGCATGCCCTTCCGCGATGCGCACGAGGCAGTTGCTCGTGCGGTGCGCTACTGCGATACCCAGCAGTGTGGCTTGGAGGCTTTGACAGTGGTTCAACTGCAAGAGGCACTGAAACTGACCGAGTTGGGCTACAGCGACGATTTGGTGGATCAAGAATTGTGTGCGGTACTCACACTCGAAGGCTCGCTACAGGCACGCAACCACATCGGAGGCACCAACCCGGGTCAGGTCTTGGCCGCCGCAGCTGAAGCCCGTCAACGGCTGGGTTTGTAAACTTGAAAGTGTTGCTGGCCATATCCGATTGCATTGACCGCCTGAACGTCAGGCTGGGCCTTGCTGTGGGTTGGTTGATATTAATCACAACGTTGGTGTCGGCCTACAACGCTTTGGTGCGAAAGGTTTTTGACACAAGCAGCAATGGCTTGCTTGAAATTCAGTGGTACTTGTTTGGCGCTGTGTTTTTACTGGGGGCCGCTTACACTTTGCAACAAAATGCACATGTGCGGATCGACGTGCTGTCAAACCGGTTTTCTGCATCAGCGCGCGCATGGGTCGATATTCTGGGACATGTTCTTTTTACCCTGCCTTTAATTGGCTTTATTTTGGTCTCAGGTTGGGACTTCGCCTACGAGTCGTTTCGAATCAATGAATACTCGGCTGACCCAGGCGGTTTGATTCGCTGGCCGGCCAAGGCATTGATTGTTGTGGGTTTCGCGCTGCTTGGCTTGCAAGTGTGCTCTGAAATCATCAAGAAAATAGCAATACTCAAGGGACATTCAGCACCATGCCAATAATTCCGGTTGAATGGTTGGCGCCTCTGATGTTTGCTGTCTTGCTGTTGTTCATGGTTAGCGGCTTTCCTGTCGCATTCGCCCTGGCTGCAAACGGACTACTTTTTGGCTACATCGCGATTGAGCAAGGGTTAATGAGCGTGGCCTTGCTACAAGCGCTTCCCGACCGAATATTCGGAATCATGAGCAACGAGACCCTGCTCGCGATTCCATTTTTCACCTTCATGGGCCTGGTGCTTGAACGCAGCGGTATGGCCGAAGACCTGCTGGAAACCATCGGCCAATTGTTTGGCCGAGTGCGTGGTGGTTTGGCCTACGCAGTGATATTGGTGGGTGCTTTGTTGGCTGCCACCACTGGCGTAGTGGCCGCTTCGGTCATATCCATGGGGCTTATCTCATTGCCCATCATGCTGAAGTATGGTTACAGCCAATCGGTGTCTACTGGTGTTATCGCCGCTTCGGGCACGTTGGCACAAATTATTCCACCGTCGCTGGTATTGATTGTCATGGCCGATCAATTGGGAGTATCGGTGGGAGCCATGTACCAAGGGGCACTAATTCCAGCGTTGTTGCTGGTGCTTTTTTACATCGCCTATGTGTTTGTCATTACTTGGTTTCAAAAAAATGCCCTCCCCGCTTTGCCACCAGAGGCTTGCTACATCGGCCAGAGCAACTCGGGCATGCGAATACTGAAAGCGGTGGTGTTTGTGCTGATGCCCCCTTTGGCTTTGGTATTTCTGGTGTTGGGCACCATTTTTCTGGGCATTGCCACGCCCACCGAGGGCGGTGCCATGGGTGCTGTGGGTGCTTTACTGATCGCCGCATCCAAGAAACGGTTGACTCTGGATTTACTGAAACAATCCATTGATTCCACGACCAAACTTTCCTGCTTTGTGTTGTTTATTTTGATCGGCTCTACCGTATTTGGCCTTACGTTCCGAGCCGTAGAAGGAGACCTGTGGGTAGAACAACTGATGGGTGATTTGCCGGGCGGTGAACTTGGGTTCCTGATTGCTGTACAAATCCTGATTTTTGTATTGGGGTTTTTTCTGGATTTCTTTGAAATCGCGTTTATCGTAATTCCGTTGCTTGTACCAGTGGCTGACAAACTGGGCGTTGACCTGGTGTGGTTCGGTGTCATGATTGCCATGAACATGCAAACCTCCTTCCTGACTCCACCATTCGGCTTCTCGCTGTTCTACCTGAAATCTGTCACACCCAAAGTAGTCAAAACCATTGAAATTTATAAAGGATCTTTGCCGTTTATTGCCTTACAGTTACTGATGGTCGTACTTATCTTT
Organism: Limnobacter sp. CACIAM 66H1; assembly: GCF_001601825.1. Classification (GTDB taxonomy): domain Bacteria; phylum Pseudomonadota; class Gammaproteobacteria; order Burkholderiales; family Burkholderiaceae_B; genus Limnobacter. The sequence continues at coordinate 3,075 of NZ_LUJK01000054.1, forward strand.
GCCTTTCCCCAGCTGGTGAGCCAAGAGGAGAAAGTAAAATACCAAGACAGCCCGTTGCAATTAGACCTGCCCCCGCAAAATTATGGGGGTGAAAGCGATCCAGCCGGGCAGCAACCATTTGTTCCCAGTTTTAGTGAATAGTCGACTTGCGACAGGGCCAGTCCAAGCGTTCGCAAGTCTCACCTGAACTACACAACTAGCCAGTTCTCTTTGAACCGAGAGTTACAACGTCGACCTTGTTTGAAATTCTATCTGCGAGTTCAAGCACAAATACCGTGCCTCCTTCTTTGACATTGCACATGGATAAATTCCATTCCATTTCCTGACACAGGCGCTTGACCACATACAAACCAATACCGGTTTTAGGAAGGTCGCTGCCAAAGGTTGAGTACCTTGCCGCCTTTTGCTGCAGTAGGTCCTCTTGCAGGCCTGGGCCGGAGTCTCTGACCGTGAACCTGTGAATGCCCCCATGACGTCGATAAGAGAAAGCAACACCGCCTTCAAGCGTGTGCTCCACTGCGTTAAACACCAAGTTTCCCATGACACGCTTTAATCGACGTGTGTCGGTGTGAATCAAGTACTCCTCGACATCCACGTCGAAAGTCAGCCCTTTGGTTTCAGCCAATTGCCCCATCCAACCCTCAAGCGACTTGCAAAGTTCGGTACTGGAAATGCTGTCGATTCGTTTCTCGCGTTGCTCACCCAGTTCGAGTCGGGTGGCCTCCAGCATGTTCTCCGCCAGATCATGAAGCCACCTTTGACAACTGGTCATTTGGCGAATCACCTGATTGGATGCGGCATGTTGATGCAAGGTATCCAGCGAGGGATGACCCACCAGTAAACCCAGTGCGTGCAAGGGTTGGCGCATGTCGTGTTGAACACCAGCCAACCAGCGTAACCGGTCTTTCCATTCACTTAACACGGCGTGCTTGGCGTTGCGCCAGCGACCTTGCTGGATTCGCCGGTTTTGAATGCGTTGTTTTGCAATGCTGTATCTATGCTGCCTTTCCAGCAAAACTGCCAATAGAGTGAATGGTGACACCCAACACAGAACGGCAAAGCTCAAGTGCTGCCAACTCAATGACAACACCCACCCACCAAAAGCAGACGCAAAGACCAAAAACCAGAGTTTTTCGGTTGGCGGTGCTCGGAAAGCACGCCTGCAGGAAACCTTGGCATTGAGAAGACACCCACTGATAAAAGCGATGTAAGCCAACTGGGATTGAGCGCCAGAGTCCAACCCCAATAGCTGAAAAGACAAAGGCAACAAACACAGGGAAGCGAGCAGGCAGGCATCGTAGTGTTGCTGAACCCATGCACTCAGCCGATTGATTTGTCTCATGGAGTTCAGCTTAATCGGAATAAACCTCATCGGTTTTTTGTTCCTGCCAGGCTCTGTAGAGCATGGCGGCCTCCAGACGGTTTCGTGCATTCAGGCGTGCCAGAATACTTCGAACGTGGGTTTTCACTGTTTCCGGAGACAAACCCAAATTCTGGGCAATTTCATGGTTGGATTCACCCTTGGCTATTCGATACAAGACAGACACCTGTCGCTCGGTAATTCGGGCCATTCGCTGACCAATGGTAAAACCGCTCGCATGTTGGGTTTTCTGACTGATTTGATCAGTCCAGTTGTTGCGGCGCAAACGCAAAACCATGCTGTCCAACACGCTGAGTACCCGATCTTGAGTAATGCCTTTGGACACAAATTCTGTCTCTGGGTATTCATCAGCCATGTCACCCAAAATTTCTTCGTTCCCGGAAATAACCAGCGTACGGCTGTAATCAAAAGTCTCTAGTGCAGTTTCAAGTACCTTTTCAGGTGCCATGTCAGGCAAACCCAAATCGAGAAGTACAAGGTCCGGTTGCTCGAAACGGCTATGCTCCAACGCGGGTCCGATACGGCTGAACAACTTGACCTCCAGGTCGGTGTAGCGCGAATTCATGATGTCGCGCAAAGCCATGGCGATAATCGGATGATCGTCAATAATAAATACGCGTAGCTGATTAGGAGTCGACATAAATTTGTCCCATGCAAGTCGAGTGTCAGAAACTGTCGTTCAGAAGTGAATAGAGCCCTTGCCATTCATTACGACAGCCAAAAGAAGTGCCAACAACCCCGATAGGGGCGACACTGCGTTGGGTGACTTGTGCTGGGCTTTTGGTTCCATTAAACGAAAAAGAGCGGCCAGTCAGCCGCCCTTTATATCTGACCTCACTTTCGTAGGTCAAAAACTTACTTCGATCTGGGTATGTATGACGCCATCGAGTTTTCGGCAACCCGGAACCAATTGTTTTGATCATTGCGGAAACGATTCCATGATCCAAATATTTTCTTGAACTTTGGATTGATTTTTGGATTCTTCCGCGTAAAGCTTTTCCGCTTCCTTGTACGCCGCATCCAGAATATCTCTGGGATAAATTCGTAGCTGAGCACCCGATTGGATCAATCGATTCAAGGCAGCCGGGTTCTTGGCATCGTATTCAGCGGTCATGGTGATGTTCACCTCGGCTGCAGCGACTTCAAGTGCAGCCTGATAACTCTTGGGCAGTTTGTTCCACGCGTCCAGATTGATATAAAAGCTTAATGACGGGCCTGGCTCCCAAAATCCAGGGTAATAGTAGAACTTGGCCACTTTTTGAAAACCCAGTTTCTCATCGTCATACGGCCCAACCCATTCAGCAGCATCGATAGTGCCTTTTTCCAAGGCCGGGTAAATATCGCCACCGGCTATGGTTTGCGGTACAGCACCCAAAGCCGCCATGATTTTGCCGCCAAAGCCAGGAATTCGTACCTTCAGGCCTTTCAGGTCATTCAGATTTTTGACTTCTTTGCGCCACCAGCCGCCCATTTGGGTACCCGTGTTGCCACCGGGAAAATTGATGATGTTGTAGTCTTTCAAAAACTCACGGGTCATTTGCAAACCACCGCCGTGATAAAGCCATGCGTTTTGTTGGCGAGCGGTCAAACCGAAGGGCAAGCCAGCCTCAAATGCGAAGGCTGCGTCTTTTCCTACGTAGTAGTAACCGGCAGTGTGGCCACACTCCACGGTACCTCGCTGTACTGCATCCAGCACTTGCAGACCCGGCACGATTTCGCCAGCTGCAAATGGGCGAATATCGAATTTGCCGCCAGTCAGTTCTGACACCCGCTTGGCCAACTGGGGCGCGGCACCCCACAGGGCGTCCAGGCTTTTGGGAAAACTCGAGGTTAGGCGCCAGCGCACACTGGGACCGTCAGCAGCCATAGCAGACGTTCCCGATGCTGCGGTTGCGGTGACGGCAGCGCCCAAACTCGCCTTTTTAAGAAAGGAACGACGTTCCATGGCTTAGTCTCCTTTTTTATTTCTTTTAATTCCCGGCTACTGTCATTGACTCAATCAGAATGCTGCCGACATATTTGCTGCCGCGCCAATAGGCGTCATCACCAACAGCCACAATGTTTGCAAGCATGTCTTTTAAATTACCGGCAATCGTGATCTCCTCAACAGGGTGGACAATGATGCCGTTCTCCACCCAATAGCCAAAGGCGCCACGTGAGTAATCGCCAGTCACACCATTGACTCCCTGCCCCATCATCTCGGTAACCAGCAAGCCTGTACCCATGGTTTTTAGCAAGGCATCCAGTCCGCCGGAAACGGTTTTGCTTGAGCTGAGAATAAGGTTGTGGGTCCCACCCGCATTCCCTGTGGTTTCCATACCCAGCTTGCGAGCGGAGTAGCTTGAAAGGAAGTAACCGTTGCACACACCTTTTTTCACCACGGTGCGGGCCTTTACCTTTACACCTTCTTCATCGAAAGGTGAACTGCCGTGCGCACCTTCAATGAATGGATCTTCCTTGATGGTGATGTGAGGTGCCCATACTGGTTTACCCAATGAATTCAACAGAAAACTGGTTTTGCGATACAGGGACGAACCCGACACCGCACCCACATAGTGACTTACCAAACTTGCGGCGATGGGGGCTTCAAAGATGACTGGACAGTTGCGGGTGGTGATGGGTCTGGAACCTAGGCGAGCCAAGGCGCGCTGTGCTGCGTAGGCGCCAATTTTTGCGGGCTTTGCAAGGTCTTTGGCCTTGCGCTCCGAGGAATACCAAAAGTCTCTCTGCATCGGGCTGTCCTTCGACTTCTTGGCCTGCGCAATCGGGGAGACGGACAGCGAGTGACGCGAATATGGGTAGCCACCCTTAAAGCCCTTGCTGTTGGCTGCGAAAAAGTGTCCGGATTCAGTGGAAACATTGGCACCGTCGGAATTTCGGATCTGCTTGCTGACGTCAAAAGCAGCCTGCTCCATAGCCAAGGCCTTTTCAACCGCTTTGGCAGTGCTCAGATTCCAGGGATGATACAGATCCAGATCACGGTGGCGCCTGGAAATATTTTCTTCATCGGGCAGCCCTGCGAACTTGTCTGCAGCCGTGTATTTTGCAATGTCCAAAGCGGCACGAATGGCTGAATCAATGGCTTCCAGCGAAAAATCCGAGGATGAAGCGTTGCCCCTTTTCTTGCCTTTGAACACACTAACGCCAAAGCTTTTATCACGTGTGTGTTCAATGGTTTCAATTTCCCCCATGCGCACACTGACCGATTGACCCACCGCTTCACTGATGTCAACCGCACAATCGGTAGCACCCAATGATTTGGCTTTTTTCAATGCGTACTCGGTTAATTCCTGAAATGTCTCGGATTTAAAGCTAAAGCCCATATTGCCCTGCGAAAAATGCTGCCAAAAATGGCTAATATACAGCCCATGGAACCAGAAAACGACAAACAGGGCGAGTTTGAAGAATATGATCGCCCCAGCAAGTCCGCCATCAAGCGAGACATGCTGGCCCTACAGGATTTGGGCAAAACCCTGTGCGAAATGCCCTATGACAAAGTCAAACGGGCACCGATCGGTGAACGCCTGCTGATCGAGATTGGCGAATTCCACAAATGCAGATCATTTGGCGCCAAAAAGCGGCAAATGCAATTCATCGGTAAACTGATGCGTGACGAAGAGCATGAGGAAATTCAAGCTTGGGTGAATGGCGAGACCGTTGAACAAAAATTGAAGGTACTCCACCTGCATGCTGCGGAACAGTGGCGCGACCGATTGATTGAAAACCCTGGCCTGTTGGCCACGTTCATTGAAAGCTACCCGGCCGCCGCGCGAGAAAACCTGAACCCGATCATCAGACAGGCAGTGCAGGAACGCGCAACCAAAAAAGCTCCCCGAAATTTTCGACAGTTGTTTCAGATCCTTTACCGCTTGATCGAAGAGAAAGCCGAGGAAGATAAAGCATGAGTGTTGATGCAGTAAAGATTGGACTGGTCTCGGTCAGCGACCGAGCATCCGCCGGTGTATATCAAGATCAAGGCATTCCAAGCCTTAAAACCTGGCTACAGAATGCCCTTTTAAACCCGATAGAGTTTGTTGAAGTTCTAATTCCTGATGAACGGGCCGAGATTGAAAACGCCTTGAAAAAACTGGCCGATGACGACAAGTGCAATTTGATTTGCACCACGGGTGGCACCGGCCCCGCGAAGCGAGATGTAACACCTGAAGCTACTTTGGCTGTAGCTGACAAGGAAATGCCGGGTTTTGGCGAGCAAATGCGGCAAATCAGCCTGCATTTCGTACCCACGGCAATACTGTCACGGCAAGTGGCGGTCATCCGGGGCGAGAGCCTGATTCTGAATTTGCCTGGTCAACCCAAAGCAATCGCCGAAACCCTAGAGGGTTTCAAAGACAAAGAAGGCAACAGCCTGGTGAAAGGAATATTTGCAGCAGTGCCTTATTGCATCGATCTGATCGGTGGCCCGTACATGGAAACCAATGAAACTGTGATCAAAGCGTTTCGCCCGAAGTCGGCCCTGCGAAAGCCAGCCGAAGGAAATGCACCATGAGTCTGAACCCGGGAATTGAATGCGTTGTTGTTGAAACTGGTCCTAAACCCACCGGATGTGTGGTTTGGCTGCATGGTTTGGGTGCAGATGGGTACGACTTTGTGCCAATTGTCAAAGAACTTGAGCAAATGGGCTTGCCCGACACGCGTTTTGTATTTCCGCATGCGCCGAAAATCCCCGTCAGTATTAATGGGGGTTACGTGATGCGAGCCTGGTACGATATTAAAAATGTTGATTTGCAGCGACAGGAAGATGAAGGTGGAATACGGCAGAGCCAAGCCACCATTGAGCAATTGATTGGAGACCAAATTGAATTGGGTTTCCAGCCAGAGCGAATTGTATTGGCGGGTTTTTCACAAGGTGGTGCCATTACGTATCAGCTTGGATTGCGTACAGCCCACAAACTCGCGGGTTTGATTGCCTTGTCTACTTACCTGCCTTGCGAAGACACCTTGGACCACGAAATTAACCCGAGTAATCTGGGTATTCCGGTGCTTGCAGCACACGGTGAGCAAGACAATATTGTGTTGATCGAGCGCGGTGAAAAGGCTGTCAAATTGCTGCAAAGCAAGGGAGTGGAAGTCCAGTGGCACACCTACCCCATGGCGCATTCGGTCTGCGGTGAGGAGGTGGTTGAAATCGCCGAGTTCCTGAAGCGCGTCCTTTGAATTTGTACTGTATATAAAAACAGCTTTTTGGTTTATACTTGATTTCAGGAATAACCAAGCAGGTGTACTTATGCCAGCGCAAGCGCCACAACAGATTTCGATCATTGAACTTGAACGTGCAATCAATTATTGGCGTTCGAAATATCCCTCATCCCGGGACACCATGACGCTGTGCCCCCAAGCATCTTGCTTGGCCGAGTTATATGCCCGCATGATTATTTTCCAAATTCACGAAATCTCGATCGCTGAGTTTTCTGCAAAAGCCCGAAAAGCACTTGGTGAAGCTGAACAGGCTTTTGCGGACCGACAAGATCGAAACAATCGGGCGGCCTGAATCAAGTGAAATCGGGACTCAATTTGCGCGGCTGAGCAACAGATGGGCTGCACCCCACAATTGACTTGAAACCGGTGAATTGCATGGCCCTTTCAACTGGCTGATTTGCCAGGCATTAACCCCGGCACGCCTCAACTCCAGCGTGCCGCGCTGTGGGCTATGTCCTTTGATCTGCAGGTGAAAAATACAAATGTCGCCAGCCATGCAACGGTCGATGTATGAAGGCACACAGGGGTGCATTCTTTTGGCTTCACTTAGCAAAGCGTTCAACGAGTTCAATTCAATAAACTCAATATTGTCGCCCAAACTACCCATGCCAAGAATCTCTGGCCAGAATACATTTTGTCGACCCAAGTCCAAATCCAGTTCGATCAAATGCCAATGCGCCTGACGAGACATCAAGGTGTCGTAGGTCCAGTTTCTGGAAATGATCACAGGGTGTTTGGTCGCGCTGGCCGCACTGCCAAGCAACCAGTCCGTAATCAGGGGAAACTCCTCCAGTTCCAGCTCTTTCCGATGTTCAAGCTTCAAATTACTTTCACGGCGCTCAAGCGCGAGCCTCGTGCCTCGCAAAATATTCAAGGCGGCCAGCGAATTCAAGTTCTCATGATTGCGCCTCAGCCAAGTGCTTAAACCGCCAAAACCATGCAAAGCTGCAGTCTGCTTGTCGACCCAGGAAATCGGAATTTTCCGATCCAAAGCAGCGTGAAAGTTTACCCAACTCAAGTGACTCAATTGCCCCCAGTTGATACGGGCAATGTAGGCAGTTTTCTGATGTGTTAGCCAGCGCCAGGTTTGTTGGCTTAGGCCTTGCGCCAACATGCGGTTTTTCACGACTTGCCAATTGGGCAAATTGCTCCACATCCCACGATCTTGGGACAGCAAAGGTCCTAAGCAACGATTCTCGCCAAGCCGGTCCTCAATCACGTTTTTAAAAGCGGACACCTGGCTGAGGTCGAGCAGTGTGGTGTGTTTGGGTACAACCCTCAAAGTGAGTTTGACAACATCATCACCGTAACGCCTTCGTATTGCGCTGGTCCACGCCCGCTGAATGTCGTTCAGGCTGGCGGCCTCAAGAGGAAAGTCAATGCATGTGCCCTGCAAGCATCCAGGAATTTGCATACTCGGCGGCGCACGCCACAAAGAACGCATCAACTCAGCTTTCAAATTCCAGGCAGCCTCATCCGACAACAGGACACGACAGGATTCAGCGAGTTTTGCTCGGGCCTTCATTCCCCACTCAAAATAAAGCCCGCTTCGCGTGCTGACCAAGCGCGAGGGCAGCCGCAGCGACTTAACTCGCGGTATGCTGGTGGCTGTGTTCAATTCAAAATCTAACAAAGGGCGCATGATGGACAACAAGACAGAAGAACCCGTCAACATTGAGATCTTACAGCAAGGCGAGATCTGGAAAATTTCCATCAATCGACCCGAGGCTCGCAACTGTGTCGATCGTTACACCGCCGACCAACTTGAAAAAGCATTTCAATCCTTTGAAACGGATGCAACGGCTCGCGTGGCCATTTTGACTGGTGAAGGCGGTAATTTTTGCGCAGGTGCAGACTTGAAAGCCGTTGCATCTGGTGACCCCAGCCGTGTTAATCGAATGGAAAGACATGGGGCCGGCCCCATGGGAATTAGCCGAATGGAATTGAGCAAGCCAGTGATCGCCGCGGTGTCTGGCTATTGCGTAGCGGGTGGTCTGGAATTGGCTGCTTGGTGCGATATGCGTGTTGCCGATAATACTGCTGTTTTTGGTGTATTTTGCCGACGCTTTGGGGTGCCACTGATCGATGGCGGCACCGTGCGCTTGCCACGCCTGATTGGTCAAAGCCGGGCCATGGATATGATTTTGACGGGTCGCCCTGTCGACGCCGCCGAAGCCTTTTCTTGGGGTTTGGCCAATCGGCTGGAAAAAGAACGTACAGCCTTGGCGGGTGCCGTTGAATTGGCAAGTCTATTGTGTAAACACCCACAAACCTGCATGCGCAATGACAGACAAAGCGTACTGACCCAATGGGGATTTGGTGAACGCGAGGCGCTTGAGGAAGAATTTGAATTTGGCTTGAACACTCTCACCTCGGGTGAGACTGTCGAAGGTGCAACCGCGTTTAAGGAAGGCTCCGGCCGACACGGGGAAACGGTTCAATAATCCAGTGCTGTGGTCACAATGGCTCGGATCAATTAATTCAAACCAACAATCACGCCGAACTGCGCCGAATTTGACACTCGGCGTGAGTCAGCAGCCGTTGAGTAAGAATTGGATTCCACGCCGAAAAACCAATTGGCCACACCACCGCGATTGGTGAGCAGATACAAGCCTTGGCGTTCGCTGTTTAAAGTTACGCTGGACAAGCGGCCCGGTGCGTAAACCAGACTCAGGTTTTCCTGAAGTGTCACCTGCAAGCCACCATAGACTGCCTTGATTGAAGATTCGGACTCCGCTTCCGACACCGACAAGGTCGTTTTGAATGAAATTAACTTCGATTTAACGACCGCCCCTTCATCCACCACTACGCCTCTGAACAAATTGACTTTGCCCAATAGGCTATGAGCCTGCTTTTCCTGTTTCAATTCAATGGGCGGTACAATTTGGTGCTTCCCAAGTGCCCCACTTGCTTTCAACACCAGTGGTTCCGCGGCATTGACGCCACCCAGATAAAAACATCCAGTCGTCAAAGCGAGCGCCACCAAAGCAAACTGTTTTGAGCAGATAAGTGCCATGATGCACTCCTTGAATACAGATTTTTACTTACTTCTATTAACGGTTATTTTGAGTTTTACTGAATTGCACGATTGGGCTAACCCCTATGCAGGTGGGTACACGTTTAAGGCGAAGAATCAAGCCCAAAGGGGCCTTTTAGAGCAGCCAATCTACTTCAATACCTGAAAGTAACATTTTTGGGCTTTGGTGATACACTGAAATGACTACATAAAAGTCACTACTTCAAGCGACTACCCGCTGTAAGTGCACTGACAACAATACCGGAGACACTGACCATGTATTCTTCTGCCCGAAGAACAGCTTCGCTTTTTCCATTGACTCGAGTTGCCGCGACCATGCTACTAAGCTTGTCTTACAGCATCTCGGCTTACGCTGGCGGAACCGCATTTGACGCTACAAGCATTAGTGCCATGGGAAACGCTTCGGCAGGCCAGGCAGCAGAGGCAGGTGATGCTTCCGTTTTATTCGCTAACCCAGCTGCACTTACCCGGTTCAAGCGCGCTGAATTGACTCAAGGTGCCGCTGTAATCACAATCGGCACGGACTACACGTCCACTCAAAATAACGATGGTGCGGACTCTGGTGCACCACAGGGCCAAAACGGCCAGGTATTCAGCCGCAAAGATGGTTATGACGCTGGCGCACTCGCCCCCAACCTGTTCATCGCGATTCCAATCAACGAAAAACTGGTAATGGGATTTGGCGCGTCTGCCTCTCATGGTCTTGTCATTCATTACGATGAAAATTTTCCGGGGCGAAATCAAGGCCGGGATATTGACTTCAAAGTGACCCGCCTGAACCTGGGTTTCGGTTACAAATTAAGCCCCACGCTGTCTTGGGGATTGAACGGATCGTATGAACGTTATTTTCAGTCCATCAAGTTGAAGCTGAATTACCGCGAAGCTGTGGAAGCTTTGGCTCCAGGCTCAGCAGCACTCATTGAAGGACCAGCCGGCGCACTGATTGGCGCCCCTCCCATTCCCGGTGAAAGCAATGCTGGCTTGCGCATGTTTGGCTGGGCTTTCAACGCCCAATTGGGCGGATTGTGGGAACCCACCGAAAACACACGCATCGGTATTTCCTATCGCCCTAAAACAGAGTTTACGGGCAACCGTGGCAAGTTCAAGCTCGATGATTCGCCGGAACAAGCCGCTTTTCGCGCCTTTTTGAACAGCGACAGCCTGATCAACAACTTGGCATTTGGTGCCTTGGGTGTAAATGGCCCGCAAGCTGCCGGGGATTTGGCACCAGAACAAATCATCAAGCAGGAAATTTCGCTGCCCGATGAACTACGACTCTCAGTGTTTCATCACGCCACACCCAAACTGGATTTAATGGCGACCTACACACGTCAGGATTTTTCAGTGACTACCTTGAATTTCGTGCGGGAAAGCAATGGCCGAACCCTGGAGAATATTCCTCAAAATTTTGTAGCCGCAGAGTCTTATAGAGTGGGCTTGAATTACAAGTTGTACAAAAGGCTCACGTTGCGAGCAGGCTACGCGGTTGAAAACAGCGTGATTGACGATGCCACCCGAATCACGATCTTGCCAGACAGTGATCGACAGTATTTTGCTTTTGGTGGTCAGTTTGATTTGAGCCGCGACACCAGCATTCACTTTGCTTACCAAAAACTGGATACAGACCCTGCGCCAGTAGGCAACAACACCGGCATCACGCCGCCTGAAGTACGCGGCGGTGACTTTAGAGGCAATGTACAACTAGACACCCACTTCTTCGGAATCGGTTTCACCGAACGGTTCTAATTACGACTGCACACCCAGAGCACGGAACAAGCCAGCAATCAAGGTTGCATAATTGGTTTGTTCTGTGGCCAAGGCCTGTTCAGCATTCGCATACACGCGCTGCGCGTCGACCACATCCAGAAAACTCACCAAGCCTAACTGGTACAGGGCATCTGCTTGCTCAAAACTCCGTTTACTGGACACCACTGCCTTCCCCAGTGCAGTTTGCCGCGAGGCTGAGGAGTCAATCGCGGTCAAGGAATTTTCAACTTCCTGGGTAACTAACCTTAGCACTTGCTCGTACTCAGCCAGTGCACCCTCGGCTCTGGCCATGGCCGCATTCAATCGAGCGTCGCGTGCGCCACCGTCGTATACCACTTGATTCAACAAAGCCGCCAAAGAACCAATCAATATGCTGGTGGCGGGATTTGAATTGATCGCGGTGCTGCCGATTTGTATATTGGCCATTAACTCAATACTGGGGTAGAAATCCGCTTGTGCAACACCTACATCCGCAGCGGCCTGGGCAAATCTGGCTTGCGCCAATTGAACATCGGGGCGGGCTTGTATCACCTGAAAAGGCACACTCGCCGGGATGCCCAACCCGTACTCTGGCAACTCACCCTCGGGCCTCAGCAACTGCTCGTAAGCCCCAGGAAATTGACCGCTCAGGGTCGCCAAACGGTGGCGGGAGTCTTGCAGTGCCTGTTGCAACGGGGCAATACTCGCACGGAGATTTTCAACTGAAGTTTCGGCCCGTCGAACGTCCAACTCCGGTGACAAACCACTTTCAAATCGAGCTTGAACAATGGCAAGCGTTTTCTCCTGCAACCCCACAGATTCACGCAACATGGCCAATTGTTTTTGATTGCCACGCAAACTCAAATACTCTTGGGCCACGGCTGTGCTGGTTTCAATAATTTGCGCGCGCAAACCAGCCTGCTCAGCCATCAAATTGGCTGCTGCTGCTCGAACTTCCTGCTCAACCCGACCAGCCAAATCAATGGGCAAGATAAAACCCAAACCCAATAGAGCACTGCGTTCATCCCGCGCATTGTTGCTACCCGAATTGTTGGGGGTGTTGTTGTTTCGATCTGATTTTTGGCCACTAACCTCCGCATCCAGTTCAACCAACAATGAATCACCAGCTTCACTGAGCTGAAGCAACGCGCGGGCTTCCTTGACACGCGCTGCAACTGCGGCGATTTGGAAATTATTTTGTATGCTTGTGCTCACCAGTTCATTCAAAACAGGGTCGTTGAAACCCTCCCACCAGCGTACTCCGGCCACTCCGGCATCTTTCGCGCTGCTCAAACTCTGAAGAATTTCTTGTGCAACAAACCTTTCAGGCGGACTTGTGTCAGACTTGGGCAGTTCAGGCGCAGTCATAGCGCATCCCCACAGCAAAGCGATCGGCCAAATCAGAGCAATCATCCAGGCGGCGCGCCTCATGCCTTCACCTCACCCTTTTTCAAACTGGCTTCGTATTCTTCAATCTCCTTGTCCAACATCTCTGCGGCGTGCGCCCTTGGCTTCATGTAAGGTGCAATAAAGCTATAGCCCATGGGAGCGAGGTACAGGGTAAACAGTGTAGACAATCCCAAACCGCCCAACACAACCCATGCAATCGCCTCTCGAGCCTCTGCACCTGGACCTGACGTCAATACCAATGGCAGTACACCCAGCAAGGTGGACAGCACCGTCATTGCGATTGGGCGAAGTCGCATGCGTGCGCCCTCCCGAATGGCCGATTCAATGCTGTACCCTTCATCACGAAGCTGATCCATCAGTTCAACCAGCAAAATCGCATTCTTGGTCATCAGGCCAATCAGCAACACCAACCCAATCTGACTGAACAAGTTGAGCGACTGGTTCGTAATCAACAGTGCAAACACCGCTGCGGCCAAACCAAACGGCACGGTAAACATCACAACCAAAGCACTTCCAACACTTTCAAATTGCGCCGCCAACACCAGAAACACCACAATCAGCGCCACAGCAAAAGTGATCAACATTTCATTGGAAGTTTCTTCCAGGGTGGCTGCTTCACCCAAAAAAATCAGCGTGGCCGAAGATGGCAGAGTGCTATCCGCAACCGCGCGTATTTGTTGCATGGTGGTTCCAAGATCGGTCCCTGGCGGTATACCAATGTTCAATTCGACTGCCCTGCGCTGTGCATGTCGGTCAAGTTCGGCAGCCACACCCCTTTCTTGCACCTTGATCATTGAAGCAAGCGGTACCAGTTGCCCGGTGTCGCTACTGGTGTATATGTTCAGCAAATCAAATGGTGAATTCAGACTGCCATTGCTTGAGCCCAGCATGACCGGCACGGCTTGATCCCCAACACTGAGATCCAGCAACTGGTATTCGTCAGCCATGATTTGCAAAGTTTGTGTAATACGGCTCACCGGAACCTGCAAATCACTGGCTTTCTCGCGATCGATTTCAAATCCGAGTTCAGGCTGTGAAGTGTCATATTGAACGCGCACGTCCTGAACAGCGTCAATCTGCTTGATCAAGGCATCTGCCAATGAATCTGCATTGTTGGCCAACACATCGTAGTCGTCGCCCAGCAAAGCAATTTGCAAACCGCCGCCGCCACCGCGGATGTTCAAGCTGCTTTCATTTTGAAAACGCACTTGAGCGCCTGGAATGCTCGAGAGCTCCTTGCTCAGTTTGGCTGCGAGTTCCTGCTGAGTGGTGTCGCGCTGACTCCAGTCTGCCAAATTGGCTTGAATGGCTACACGGTTTTTGTCGTATCGACCCACAATGGTGAACATGTCAGTGATTAACCCTTGTTCCTGATAGGGTCTCATGATGCTCTCGGCGATTTGCCCCTGCCTGCCACTGTATTCCAGTGACGCACCATCGGGCCCGGTGAAATCCACCACTAAGCGCCCTCTGTCTTCCGGAGGAACCAGCTCCTGGTTCAACAAGGTGAATGTAACGCCACCGGCAATAGCGACACCCAAAAACACCACTAGAAACACCAACCGATGTTTCAGAAAGCCATCGAGAGTGAGGAAATAAGCATTGGCGATTCGTTCACCGAGGCTTTGTAACACCCCCAACCATCGGGCTCCTTGACCTGTCGGGGGCACGTCATCTTTCAACAACTTGGCAGCCAGCATGGGACACAGACTCAAGGCCACAAAGGTACTGATGATTACCGACATGGACAGGACCATGCCAAACTCCCGAAACAGTCGGCCTGTTTCACCCGGTAAAAAAGCGATCGGCAAAAACACCGCAACCAAGGAGGCAGTGGTCGCGATGACCGCAAAGAAAACCTGTTGCGTGCCCAACACCGAAGCCACGGTAATGCTCTCGCCCAGTTTTTTGCGGCGTTGAATATTTTCAAGCACCACAATCGCATCGTCGACAATCAACCCTGTTGCGAGCACCAAAGCAAGCAAGGTCAGCATGTTGACCGAGAAGCCTGCCAGCCAGATCGCGGCCAAAGTACCCACTAGCGATACGGGCATGGTCACCGCAGGTATCAATACGGCTTTCCATTGCCCCAGAAACAAAGCAATCACAATCAGAACCACGATTACGGCGAATATCAGAGACATCAATACCTCTTGCAAGGCACCTTTGATGAATACTGAGTCATCGGAAATCATGATGACCTGCAAATCTTTGGATTGCGCATTGATTTCAGCCATGCGCTTTTTCACATCGCCAGCGATCGCAATGGTGTTACCACCAGCCTGCCTCAATACGCCCATGCCCACGACTGCCCTGCCGTTCAACAGGGAATACGATTCAGCCGACATCGGGCCGTAATACACCTCCGCAACATCGCGAACACGTACTCCGTTTTTAACCAAGATGGAATTAATCGCCTCGGTGTCGATGGTAGAAGCATTTGCGCGCACCAATAGCTCTTGCTTGCCTGAGAGGTAACTGCCAGCCGGCACGTCAAGATTCATGGTTTGAAGACTACTCAGCACATCGGTCGCTACCATGCCATAGCGGGCCATTTTGGCGGGGTCCAGAAGCACGCGCAGCACGCGTGGTTGATTTCCGTTCAAGGGAACATCGGCAACGCCATCGATCGACACAAATGCGGGCACCAAATCTCGCTCGACACGTTCGGCCAGATCCTGCATAGCCAAGGTATTGCTGAACACAGCAAGCTGAACCACGGGCCGTGCATCGTCATCGGCTTTGATCACCAAAAGCTGGTCAAGGTTTTCAGGCAATTGATTGGTAATTCGGCTTATGGCCTCCCGCACATCGTTGGCAGCAGTATTCACATCGATATCCGGAGAAAACTCCATGCGCACCCGCATATTGTTCTCTTCGCTTGAACTTTGAATGCGCAATACGCCAGATACTCTGGCCACTGCTCCCTCTACCTTGGCCGTCACTTCAGCGTCCATAGTGGTGGGCGAAGCACCTTGATAAACCGCCCGCACAACCACCACGGGCCTGTCAATATCGGGCAACTCCCGCACCTCTACGCCAAACATGCTGACAATGCCCGCCAGCATAATCAACAAGTTCAGTACCACGATTAACACGGGTCTTTTTAAACCCAGCGCGGTTAAACCATCCGTGGCGCGACTCATTGCAGGGGGTCCTCAACCAACTCAACAACTACGCCTTCTGCAAGCCGCAAACCACCCTCAACTACAACAGTTTCACCCTCTTTGATGTTGCCATCGAGAAACACGCGGCCCTGCCGCCGGTCTGCAACACGCACATTCTCACGATCGGCTTTTCCATTGCGGATCATCCAGACATAAGAGCCCTCCCGATCCCATTGCAAAGCTATTTCAGGCACGGAAGCCAACATTTGCCCCTTGACTGCCATTTGAATTGCAAAAGACATACCTGGACGCAGTACATCATCGGGATTATCGATGTTCGCTCGAAGCCGCAGAGATCGTTTTTCAACATTCAAACGACTGTCCAAAGCAACCACGCGGGCCTTGAATTCCCTGCCCGGGACAGATGGGGTGGTGGCCACTACCTTGATTTGATCCATGTTGCCAGCGTCCAATTGACCAACCAAGGCCTCGGGCACCTCAAAGTCTACGTAGATGATTTCACGTGAATCAACACCGGTGATCAATACGCCAGGGCCGATGCGCTGGCCTGGGTCAATGTCTGTGATGCCCACAACACCCGCAAATGGAGCACGAATTTGATGGTTGGAAATCGCGAGTTTGGCTTGATCAACAGCCACTTGCGCAGCCTCGTAATCGGCTTGGGCGGAATCAACTTGGGTTTGTGGCACCGCCCCCTTGCCCACTGCTTGCTTGTATCTGTCAAGCAAGCTTTTGGTGTTCTTCAGTTGTACTTCCGCAAGCCTAAGAGCCAGCTGTTCTTCTCGATCGTCTTGTTGAACCAGTAACTCGCCTTTTCTGACCTTCTGCTGAGGCTTGAACAAAACCTGTGTGACTTTCTCATCCACGATGGCAAAGACTTCTGCAGATTTGTCGGCCCAGCCGGTTGCAATGGCACCATACGAACTCGCGGTGGACTCAAGCTTTACAACCTCGACCAAGACCTTGGGCGCTGCGCCTTTGCTGCCCTGATTGGGCGCATTGGTTGACGAATTTCCCAGCAGTGTTTGAGAAACTGAGTAAGCAGCCCCCAAAAAGAGCACTAGAACCAGAAAATAAACCAGACGTTTGACCAAACCAAAGGCTCCACTGCGAATGCGACGAGAAAGGTTATCACGTATGAAAGTACCTTCAACCAGACCAAAGTGCAGTGAATAAGTTCGGATATCCCCTAGTGGTTGGGGTAAACGATAGGAAAGTTGGGAATCCAATCAAGAGCTGGTGATGTGCAAGCTTCAAATGGGGTAGCTTTAATCATCGGGTTCTTCGTCGTCATCGCTGACCGCATCAATGCCAGCTTCAACAACAGCGCCCGTGACCTTGATGCCTGTTGATACGACGGCCCCGGTAATTGAAATGGCAGCGCCCGCTGTGGCGCTTGCTACTGCGCAACCTTGAATGACTGGTAAAACAACTGCAGCCAGTGCGAAGAAAACTGCTTTGTTCAAGATCGGACCCATGGTCACCTCGCAGCCATAAATAAAAAACGCTTCTGACCCTTTGGGTGAGAAGCGTTTTGTGCCAAATTTGGCATCCCCAAGGGGATTCGAACCCCTGTTACCGCCGTGAAAGGGCGGTGTCCTAGGCCTCTAGACGATGGGGACCTAAAACTGTGT
>NZ_LUJK01000055.1 GCF_001601825.1 Limnobacter sp. CACIAM 66H1
GGCGCACGGCCGAAGCGAGTGCGTTACAAGCCTTTGAAGTAAGAATTTTGGGGTTGATGTAGAAAAATCGAACCCTGAGCAATCACGGTTCGGTTTTTTTATTTCTTGGCTTCGCGTTTTCTTGCGTCGTCGTACAGTTTTTCGGCCCAGTCACTGTCGCCAGCCATGGTAGGGGGCATTTCATCTTTGGGTATTTTGTAGCCTTTCCCCACCTTGCGCGCCAGCACCACGGCAATCAGCAACACCACAAATGGCCCCAACCACAACACCGCATTTTCCATGCTGTAAGCGGGCTTGTAGATCACAAACTCGCCATAGCGATCTTGCATGTAGCTTTTAATTTCTTCGTTGGTTTTACCAGCGCGAATTTGTTCGGCGATTTTCTCTTTTAAATCGACCGCCAAGGAAGCATGTGAATCAGCCAGCGACTGGTTCTGACACACCAGGCAACGCAACTCGCTGGCCACTTCCTTGTACTGTTCTTTCTCAGCTGTATTTAGATCATTCACATTCATCGGGAAGCCTCTATGGCGGGCAGTGCCATGCTGTCGAAATAGTCGGCAGGTATTGGCCCTACCTGCTTGTGAATAATGGTGTTGTTGGCGCTCATTAAAAAAGTTTCGGGCACGCCATACACACCCAACTCAATTCCGTACTGCCCTTGCTGGTCAATCAGGATCAAATCATAAGGATTGCCATATTGCGCCAGCCAACGGCGGGTATTGGCCAGGTCGTCTTTGTAGGCCAAACCCACCAGCTTGATTTTTTTCTGTTTCGCCAAAGCAATGAAATGCGGGTGCTCCACCAAGCAAGCCTGGCACCACGATGCAAACACATTCAGTACCCAAGGCTGGCCTTTCAATTCATCGATGTTTTGAAGGGTTTGAATGTTTACAAGTTGCACAGCATCCGCCTCTGGCCCGTTAAAGCTGAGTACGGGCAACACGACTGCAGGAGCTTCCTTGCCAATCAATGCGGAGGGTAATTTTTTCGGATCAAGCCACAAACCACGGAGCAAAAACACACCCAAAAACAACAAGACCAAAATTGGCAAATACAGGCGCAAGCGTTTCTTGATCATGAGGCCACCGCATTCTTTCTGGGCCGGTAACGGCGATCAAACACGGTAAGCAAACCACCCAGTGCCATCAAGGCACAACCCCACCAAATCAGGTTGATCAATGGCTTGTAATACAGGCGTACGCCCCACGCCCCGGAGTTTGCACTGCTTTGAACTGCATCGCCAAGGCCGATGTACACATCTGAAAACCAGTCGCTGTGAATGGCAGCCTCGGTCATGATTTGTTCGGAACTTTGATAGCGGCGCTTCTCGGGTTCCAGCAAGTGGATCACCGTGCCGTCACCGCGGGTCAATTCAAACACGCCCAGAGCAGCCACATGGTTTTGCCTTTGCACGGAATCAACACCAATGAACGTAACCCGCCATGGGCCAATCTCAGAAGTTTCTCCTGGCTTGAGCACGGCGTCGGTTTCAGTCTCGAAGGTTTTTACCCAACTGACGCCCACCACAAACACGGCCACTCCCAAATGCGCAAGCACCATGCCCCAATAAGAAAGGGACAAACGGCGAATGCGATACAGCAAACCACTTTCAGGAATACTGGCCCCTGCTTTGCGCGTGGCCACCGCAGCATGGGCCAGCGTGGCCACCGCCATGAACACTGCACACACCACACCCACGGCCCACCACAAGCTGAAATAACCATTGAACAAGGCTGCTCCCAACAACACCAGCGCGGCAACAGCAAGCGCCACTACCCCGGGCTTGATGTATTGCGCCAACGAGGTTTCGCGCCAGCGTGAATCGGGGCCCAAGGCCATGAGCAACACCGCGGGCAATAGAATGGGTGCAAACATGGCTTCAAAATAAGGCTGCCCCACTGACATTTTCCGCCCGCCGATCACCTCGACCACCAAGGGGTAAAGCGTACCCAACATCACGGCCACCAAGGCAGCGCTCATGAGCACATTGTTGGACAGCAACAGCGACTCACGACCAGTGACCTTGAAATTGCCACCCTGCCCCACTTCACCTGTTTTAAGCGCATACAGAATGTAGGAAGCGCCCACCACAATAAACAACAAGGCGAGAATGAAAACGCCACGTTCAGGGTCTGTTGCGAAAGCATGCACCGAGGTAAGCACACCCGAGCGAACCAGGAATGTACCCAACAGGGACAAGGCAAAGGTAGTGAGTGCCAACAACAAGGTCCAACTGCGCAAGGCACCCCTTTTTTCAGACACGGCCAGTGAATGAATGAGCGCGGTACCTGCCAACCAGGGCATTAGAGATGCATTTTCGACCGGGTCCCAAAACCACCAACCGCCCCAACCCAGTTCCCGGTAAGCCCACCAGCTTCCCAAAGCAATGCCCATGGTTAGAAACGCCCACGCCACATTGGTCCAGGGGCGACTCCAGCGCGCCCAGGTCATGTCGAACCGGCCCTCCAGCAAACCAGCCACTGCGAAGGCAAAGGTCACTGCGAAGCCCACATAACCCATGTACAACAGGGGCGGATGAATGATCATGCCGATGTCTTGCAGCAGCGGGTTCAGGTCTCGCCCGTCGACGGGTGTGGGGTACAGGTATTCAAAGGGATTGCTGGCAATTAACAAATAAAGCAGAAAACCCACCAGCACCAATTGCAAGGTGGCCAATACGCGCACTTTGAAACAAGCCGACACCTCGAATTTGGCCCAGGCCACAGCTTGGGTCCAGCCTGCAAACATAAGCACCCACAGCAAAAAGGAGCCTTCATGAGAACCCCAACTTGCGGCCACTTTGTAAAAAACGGGCAGAGCCAGGTTGGAATTTTCAGCCACGTTGCGAACTGAAAAATCGCTGATCACAAAGGAATAGACCAAACCAACAAAGGCAATACCGACGAGCCCAGAGACCAGCAGCACATTGCGTTGAATCGAGTTCAACAAAGGGACTGCTGGCGCATGGCTATATACCCCGCGCACTGCGGCAAAACCAGCGACTGCGCCAAACAAGGCCAACACGGTGGCCAAGGCCAAACTGAACTGGGATATCAACGCGATCACTGCTCAACTCCGGGCGGCATGTAGTCTTCATCGTGTTTGGCCAACACCTCAGAGGCTTTGAAGGTGGTGCCGTCCCATTGGCCATCTGCCACAACCCCGGTGCCCTCTTTGAACAAATCTGGCACGATGCCCGTGAACTCCACCGGCACTTTGTTGTTCATGTCGCTGACCACAAACCGAACTTTCAATGAGTCGGCCTCGCGTTGAACGCTACCCACTTCAACCATGCCACCCAGGCGATAGGTTTTTTCACCCTTGGGCACTTCACCACCCAATATTTGTGTAGGGGTGTAGAAGAAAACAAGGTTTTCGTTGAACACTTTGACCAGGGCAATACCAAAACCCAAAGCCACCACAACAATGGCCGCTAGCCAGGCCGCGCGATGCGCGCGTGCATTACTCATTACCTACCCCTTTACTGAGCCCAACCATTCGGTCATCTCTCTTTTTTTGACGAACCAGATCGGTTTTGCTGGGGCCCGCTCGACCGGCCAGCACACCATCCACAAACAGAATCAAGAGGCTTAAACCCACGCAAGCCCAAATTGTTTGCCATGCATCAAGAATCATTGTTTTGCCTTTTGCCCTTTACAACCAACGCCTTTGTACCAACAAACGCCGCGCACGGTTCAACACCGTGCTGGCACAAATCAACCAGAACCCCAACACGCTGAGCCACATGCCCATGGCAATGTCAGGGTGAATCCGGCTGCCACTCATCGACACGCTGTAACCCTGATGAAGCGTATTCCAGAAAACCACCGAGAGGTAAATCAAGGGAATGTTCACAGCACCAATCAACAGTCCAACTGCCAATACACGATCGGCCTTGGCCGGGTTGGTAGTCAGTTGACCCAAGGCAATCAAGCCCAAATAGATAAACAACAGCAAAAGCTCCGAGGTCATTCTTGCATCCCACACCCAGTAGGTGCCCCAAGTGGGCTTGCCCCACAGCGCACCGGTGACCAGGGCCAACACAGTCATCCATGCACCGGTGGGCAGCAGCGCACGCATCATGACTGCCGATACATCGCTGCGATAGACCCAATTCAAACCCGCGTAGCCACAGGCCACCAAGTACAGGAACATCGACATCCAGGCGGCGGGCACATGCACATAAATAGCTCTGTACACTTCGCCTTGCTGAACATCAACAGGTGCCAGAAACAAACCCGTGTACAAACCAAACCCCAGCAGAAGAATACCCGCTGCGAGTAGCCACACCCACAGCCAACTGGCCAGGGCATGGAACTTGGGGGGTGAAGCCAACTGTGCAAACATCGTCATTCCTGTATTAAACCAACAAGGCGCTTGGCCACGAATGGCCCCAGCAAACAACCCAACATTCCCAAACTCGCAAGCACAGCAAGCGGCGCAATTGCACTGCGACCGAAGCCATTGGCCTGACTGGCCTCAAGCCCGAAAATCAGAACGGGGACCAACAGTGGCAAAGCCAACAAATAGACCAGTACTGCACCACCCCGAGTCAGCATCACCAACAGCGCGATCAAGCCCAACAGAGGCGCCACGGCCCAAATACCCACGCTCAAGGCGAAAGCCAGGTCGATGGTTTGTGTGGCGTGAAGCCCCAGTTGTAACGCCACCAAACCTGTGACAGGTACCAGTACCACCACTTGGCATAGCACCAAAAATATAACCCTGACCAACCAATACAAAGCAATGTTGTCAGGATTAAGGCCCGCCACAAAGCCAAGCCACCCAGTGCGGTGATCTTCCGCAAACCAGTCTTTGGCCCCCAGCATCAAAGCGAGTAACAAACTGACCCACACGGCCACTTGAGCGAATTCGGCACTTGGCTTTCCCAGTCCTATTCCGAAAAAACTCAGCACCATCCAGTGAAACAAAGCACCCCACAGCAGTGCTTGTGGATTGCCCAAAGTCACCGCCCAGTCGCGTTGAAGCAAGGCGGGAAAATTCACTTTTGCAGCATGCCCAGCCTCCCGTGCAGGGGAATCATCTACGCGGGAATCATCCAGGTGGGTATCTGCTACAAAACCGCCAAGCAACTTGCCCTGTTCCAGCCTGCCCTCTTTCACGGGTGCACCAGCCAGGTGCTGCGTTAATACCAACGCGTCCACGTGGGTGGCCATGAACACAATGCCACCCTGATCAAAATGCGTGGCCATTGCCCCGGCCAAGGTTGCAATACCCTCGTGATCCAGCGCATTCAAGGGCTCATCGAGCAACCACACTTTGAATTGCCCCGCCAACAAGCTGCACAAACCCAGACGTGCACGCTGCCCGGATGAAAGAGTGCCGATTCGCTCGTATTGCCAGTTCGCAAGCCCTACCCTTTCAAGCAAAGATTCAACGCTATGAGCATTGGCACGAAGATGACTCAATACAATTTGCAGGTGTGTGTGGACCAACAATTCATCACGCAGGCCAAACTCAGGTTTGAATAAAACACACTGGCCCGGCAATGAATTGCTCATCAATCTCAACAGGGTTGATTTTCCAACACCATTTCCACCGCGAATTACATTGATTTCGCCCGGTTTTAATTCAAACCCGATTGGGCCTGACAACACCACACCCGCCGCTTCCAGAGACGGCGTTTTAACTTGCAGGCAAGCGGCCGAGAGTGAAATACGCATCATCAATTCGCCGGGGCCTGCGGCAAACTTAAATCCACACCCGAAGCAAGTTGATTGCGAGGAAGTGTTTGCCAGCTTGACTCGATATCACCAGCACCTGTTTGGGCCATACCTTGAATCGACAAGCGCGCTTGAATGTGCACGGTATCGGGCAAATTGCCAACACCACCTTCCTGAATAAAGTCGCCCGGGCCGATGCGCACCGCGAGCTTACTTGCGCTTAACTGCGAGGCAGGCACGCGAACCACGGCCAGTGGCATGCCGGGGCCGGGCTGCGCCTTTAAGAATACAAACAGTGCCGATGATTCCTTCAGGCTTTTTAATGCTGCTTCAGGAACAGTTACGTTAACTGTGGTGAGAATGTCCTCGGGTGCCGGATTCGATTGTTTCAAGCTCGCTTGCTGAACCTGGCTAAGCAGTTGCCAGTACACCTGCGCTTTGTCTTGATCACCTGCCTGCTCGGCAGCACTGGCTGCCAGTGCAAGGGCCTTTTCATGGCGAGGATCACTTTGTAGTGCAGCTGCGATGTAAGTTTCCGGTTCACCAGCCAGTTGGCGGCCCTGTGCCATGGCGGTCATGTCGGTCAAATCTGCGAGAATATCTGGATGCCCTGGCGTGAGTTCCAGCGCTTTTTTCAAGGCATTGGCACTTTCAAGGTAATTGGACATGGAGGCGTGAGTGCGCGCCAGCAGCACCCAACCGCGCAAATCGTCTGGCTGCGCAGCAAGCCTTGCCTGCAAGCCCGCCAGCCTGTCCTGCAAATTGGCGCCGTCTCCGGGATGCACGGCTGAAGCGGCAACTGCTTGATCAACACTTGGTGCAAGCGCATCTACAACATTCGATTCAGGCCACTTCAATGCACCGGGGTGCATTGCACCAATCAAATAGGTGAACAGCACCGCGAAGCCTAGGCTGCCTGCAATCAGCCAAGGCATGGCCGCGGGCCTGGCCCAGATCAGACGCATTGGGGACGCGGCAGCGGTGGCCATGTGGGGCTTGCTCTCACTGGCCATGGTTTGCCAATTGTCGATTAAAACCTGTTTGCTCGCAGCGTCGAGTGTTGGGTCCGTTTCAATTTCCTGGCGTCGGTTTAAAAACGCTCGCCATTCTGGGCTATCTTCCAGAGAGTCAGCCTCATTCGTGGTTTTTTGATCATTGGATAAAAAAAATCCGTTCCACGCAAAATATAGGCAAAATACTAGGAAAAACAGGAAGATAAAACCCACAAAGGCCGCACCAAGACTCAATTGTTAACCCCCAGACATGAAGTAGGGATACTAACATCACCCATGATCACGTAACATTAATGGCTATACAGAAATAAGCGTAAACCCTGAGCAGCATTACCTCTGACTATTTGCCTAGGCGCTGAACACATGATTCAGGACAACCTGTTCAACTACAAACGATTTGTTTTCCTGAAATGGGCCTTGCTGCTAACGCTCGTTTCGTCGTTTGCCTACCTTTTTGACCAACCCAGAATCAATGCCAATGGCGGAACCTGGTTGGGCTATACCCTTGGCACCATAGGTGCCCTACTCATTCTTTGGCTAATGTGGTTTGGTGTACGCAAACGCCAGTATGCCAATGAGACAGGCAACCTGCGTGGCTGGGTGTCGGCGCATATTTATCTGGGCTTGGCATTGTCGGTGGTTGCCACATTGCACACAGGTTTTCAGATTGGCTGGAACGTGCATTCATTGGCCTATGTGTTGACGATGGCGACCATTGGCACAGGCGTTTGGGGCCTCAGTTTTTACTTGCGGTATCCCGCAGAAATGTCAAACGTACTGAATCGGCAAAGTCCCGAGCAAATTGTGGAACAGATTCAGGCCTTGGACCGCGAAGCTCAAAAACAAATCAAGAATTCCGGTGACCTGGTGGGACGAATCATTGCCGCTTCTCACAAGCAAAGCATCTACCCGGATCGCAGCAGTCAGCGCAAAGGCGTAGTGAAAGACTGCGCCACCGAGAAAGCCGTGAATGACCTGCAACAGGAAATGACACGGGTTGACAGTCTCTCTGACTTATACAGAAACCAGGTGCAGCGACTGCGCGCGTTGAGACAACTGCGCCGTTATTACCACTTGCGATATTGGCTTGAGCTGTGGCTATCCATTCACGTTCCTTTGTCGTTTGGTTTGCTGGCTGCGCTGATTGCGCATGTGTTGTCTGTTTTCATTTACTGGTAAGCGAACATGGCCGAACAAGAAAAAAGCCCGCTTCAACGTGAGCAACAGGCCTTGCAAAAGCCCCTGGGGCTGAAACGCCTACTTTCCTGGTTGCTTTTTGTACCGATTCTTTTCGCATTTTTTATTTTACCCCTGGTGGCGATTCAGGCACCTGGGCTGTTTGGCCTTGAGCCTGCCGGTTCAAACGTAAAACCACAGGTAGTGTCTGCTGAAAAACTGCCTGTTAACGCGCATCCCAGTGTTCAAAGCACACCGGTTTCAAACACACGCAGTACCACGGCACTGGCCTTGGATTCCATCTGGAACCCTGGTCCGCTGGCTTCCGTCCACTCGAACCTGGAGGCCGATTGCCAGGCTTGCCACGCCGGCAACTTCTCGCGTGTCAAAGATGAAAGCTGCCTGGTATGCCACGGTAATATGGGCTTACATGTAACCGAGCAAACACTGCCCGACACGTCATTCGAAGAAGGCCGTTGCGCAAGCTGTCACCGCGATCACAAAGGACGCGAAAGCCTCGCAGAACAGAACAAACATTTTGTAGGTGCCGACTGTGCAGCTTGCCACACCGACATTAAAACTGTGGCACCAAAAACTGAAACCCTTGCTGCCAGCGACTTCGCCGGCGACAAACACCCAGCATTTCGGATTACTGTGGCCACAGGCCCTGAACCCAGTGATTTGCGCAGAATTCGCATGGCGGCCAACACACCGATTGTTGAAAAAACGAACCTGAAGTTTCCGCACGATGTTCACCTAGACCCAAAGGGTATTGACAGCCCAAGCAAGAAAGTGGTGATGGAATGTGCCAATTGCCACGAGCCAGCAGATACCGCAACCGGGTTTAAAACACTCAACATGGAAAGCCACTGCCAGGAGTGCCACAAGCTGAGTTTTGAGCCAGCCCTGCCCGATCGGCAAGTGCCCCACGGCCCTGTTGATGCAGTGCTCAGCACGGTTGAAGAGTTCTATAGTTATTTGGCTTTGCACCCCGAAGAACGCAACAAAGTGAATGCACAGCGTGCGGTGTTGCGCGCGCGCCCCGGTGAAAAAGACCCGAATCGCTCCAACTTGCGAAACTTGAGCGGAAACCCCCGTGCACAAGCAGCATTTGCAACAGTGGAGCTGTTTGAAAATACGGCCTGCTCTGTGTGCCACGAAGTAAAGGCGGTGGATGGCTTGGGTAACACCAAGACCTCCGGATCCAGAATGCCGCAGTACAAGATTGCCGAGATCAATCCTGCCCATCCTTGGATGCCCATGGCCAAGTTTGATCACAAAGCACACGAATTTGAAAGTTGTGAAAGTTGTCACAAAGCAAGCAAATCAGAGGAAGCCAGCGATGTGCTGATGCCCACCATTGAGGGATGCCAAACTTGCCATGCAGGCAGCAAACCCGTGTTAAACAAAGTTCAGTCCAACTGTGGCGTATGCCACGAATACCATATACACAACAAAGAAGTGGCAGCGAAGTAATCGCCATTCGACGCAGTAACTTGAGTAGACAGACCAGCAGTGAACTGGGGACTTGCAGGCAAGCAAGTCCATTGAAAAACAAAGATGAGCGAGTTAGAAGTCGATGCGAAAACGCACAGATGCAGCAACCGGCACATACGCCGTAAAAGGCTCGGTAGCACAATTAAAACGGATTGCCATGGGAGTGGCAGTTTGCCTTGCAACACCATTTATCTTGGTATCTTGCGGTGGCGGGGGTGGCGGTGGAAGCTCGTCTGAACCCAATTTCAATGTTGAGCCTTTGGGCACGCAAAGTCTCTCCATCCCGGAGGTCAACGACATTGTGGCCCGCGCGGTACAAGCGTCCATTTCCAGAGGTGTGCAATCAACCATCGCAATCACCGACCGTGTGGGCAATGTGTTGGCCGTTTATCGCATGACCAACTCCAGCCCATCCGTAATAATCACAAGCGGACTGAGTGGTGCCAATGGCAGGGGCCTGGACGGATTCACACCCGTGCCCAGCGAATTGGCAGCCATTGCCAAAGCAATTACCGGAGCCTACCTGTCTTCAACCGGGAACGCATTCAGCACCCGCACAGCCAGCCAAATTGTTCAGGAATTTTTCCAACCCGGGGAAACAGGCCAGCCCAGCGGCCCACTTTATGGTGTGCAGTTCAGCCAACTTCCCTGCTCTGATCTGAATGTGTGGCTTTCGCAAAATGCGACCATTGGTCCAAAACGATCACCCTTGGGATTGTCAGCAGATCCCGGTGGCTTTCCGATCTATCAGGAAGGTCGGGTAGTTGGTGGTATCGGCGTGATTGCATCCACCGATGCGGGTACCCAAGGCGTTTACGGGCTGGACCGTGACATCCTCACCAATGAAGTAGACCTTGAAGAAGAGATCGCATTTGCCGCACTGCCTGAGGCTTTCCGTGCGCCCGCTCAAATTCGTGCAAATCGTATTACTGCAAACGGTCAAACCTTTCAGTTTTCCAACACCACACCCGCAATGGCTGGCGCCGCGGCGCTGGCTGGGAATGGAAATTTTGTAGCGGTTACCGGCTACAAAGAAGTTGCGGATGTAATCGCGGGCACCTCTTACGGGACCAGTCAATCCGGTTACGTAGCAACCACCGCCCCAGCTTTCAATGGCCTGAACACATTTACCCTGATTACCAACCCCGCTGACAACACCTCGGTGCGCTTTCCGCCGACTGCCGGAGCGAACCTGACGCAAGCCGAGGTGCAGAATATTCTGGTCGAGGGTATGAAGATTGCGAACCGCGCTCGTGCGCAAATCAGAAATCCTTTGGGTTCTCCAGCGGAAGTCACGGTGTCTGTGGTTGATCTTGACGGAGATATTCTAGGCTTGGTTCGCTCGTCAGACGCACCGATATTTGGTACTGATGTATCGGTACAAAAAGCGCGCTCGGCACTTTCATTCAGTTCAGCAGAGGCATTGACTGACTTTACGGCAATTGATGCGGGTAACCATGCCGCATTTGCCAATGCAATGGACACGTTTTTTACCGGGCAGGCCAGTTCCCTGAATGGCAGCAAGGCATTTTCAGCGCGCGCAATCGGCAACGTGCACCGCCCCTACTTTCCAGACGGCGAGGTGGGTACGCCAACAGGACCACTTTCATCACCAATCTCTCAATGGAGCCCTTTCAACGTTGGCTTTCAATTGAACATTGTGACCAACAAGGTATTGGGTACGCTGACAGCGACCACGCGCGCAGCAAATCAGTTCTCACCCCCAGCCGCACTCACCTGTGTTGACGAGGCGAATATTCCCGCAGGCCGACAAAGCCGCTTCGCCAATGGTATGCAGATTTTCCCGGGAGGTTTCCCGATTTATAAAGGCGACACATTGGTAGGTGCAATTGGTGTGTCCGGTGACGGCGTGGACCAGGACGACATGATTGGCTACCTGGGTGTAATCAACGGAGCTGCAGCAGTAGGTAGCACCATGCGCCCATTCCCCTCCACCTTGCTGACTGCCAATGAATTATCCAATTCAGGCGAGTTTTTGAAGTATGTGCAGTGTCCGCAAACTCCGTTCAACAACAGCAGTGAACAAAACGTATGCCCAGCACCATGAAGAAAAACAACAACATCATGCGTTTGAAACCACTGGCCATTGGGCTGATTTTGGCTGGCTTGCTGCCCGTGCCCGCAATTGCACAAATTCGGGCGGATATTCGCAGCGAAACAAAGCCCAACCTTGTTGCCCAGGTGACAGAAACCGTTGAGAAAGTTACCCGGAAAGTGGCTGGCATTCCGGAAGTTGCGGAACTTGAAAACGCCGAACGCCCGCTGGTGTTGCTGCAAGTGTTTGACAACCGAAGCGTGGTGTACACAAAACCCAACAAGGAGTCTCGCGCGATTGGCGAGTTTTTCAAAGGTCAGTTGGTCGATGCCTATGAAGAGAAAGACGGCTGGTATCGAGTTCGTATTCAAGACAGCCTCTTGGGTGGCTTCCTGGGCAGCACCGACGGCTGGGTGCAACAAGGCACCGGCCAGTACGGTGAACAATCGCTCGGCGTATTTGCGCCCCGTGCATTTTCAGCCGATGTGCTGCAAGACAAAGCAGGCACTGGCATACGCCCTTCAAGCACTGCCACACCGGGCATAGTCCCCAACACAATTCCACAAACACCGCAGGTACAGCGCGCCATTCCTGGCCGCGACACACCCATTGTGCCGCGTGACATTGCCATACCCGTGATCGACCCGAGCCAGGTGCCCCCACCTTTGCCCAACCTGCCACGCGAAACAGTGGCAGTGCCTGATCGCTGGCGCATCATGCATTCGCTGGGTTTCAAGTTTCCGCTGTTCGACCCCTACAACCAAAACGTGATCAAGGGCGACCTGCCGGTGTTGCAAAACACACTGGGCCCCGACTGGTTTTTTAACTTGGGTATTATTGCCGACACGCTGTACGAGCAACGCAACTTTCCGGTGCCTGTACCGCCAGCCACATCCACCACTGGTGGGCAGGCCAATATTTTCGGTGATGGTGAGCAATCGATTTTTGCCCACAACTTGATCGTGAGTTTGTCGTTGACCAAAGGCAACACTACTTTCAAACCACCCGACTATGAGTTCCGTTTAACACCGGTGTTCAACTACACCGATGTGCGCGTCAATGAAGACCGCTTGCTGAAAATTGCCTCTTCTTCCGGCGATGTTCGCCGTGAAGGGTTTGTGGGTATTCAGGAAGCATTTGTCGACGTGCACCTTCGCAACGTGTCAGATCGCTACGATTTCGACAGCTTGCGTGTAGGTATTCAGCCATTCATCAGCGACTTCCGGGGCTTTCTGTTCCAAGACCTGCCCATGGGCATTCGCCTGTTCGGCAACCGCAACAACAACATTTACCAATACAACATCGGCTATTTCAAGCGGGTTGAAAAAGACACCAACAGTGGTCTGAATGATATTCGGCAAGACCTGCGTGACGATGATTTTTTCGTGGCCAACCTGTACCGGCAAGACTTCCCGTTTTTGGGTTTCACCAGCCAGGTTACCTACATCCACAACCGCAACGATGAAGACGGTGAACGTTACTTCGACGCGAACGGATTTCTCGCTCGGCCCTCCTCGCTGGGCGATCAAAAGCCGTTTGGCTACCATGTGGACTATTTTGGGTTCAGCGGTGATGGCCACTACGGCCGCATGAACATTACCACGTCAACCTACTACGCCACGGGTAAAACAGACAGGCACCCGCTTGCCCAGCGCGAGCAAGACATTGATGCATTCTTTCACGCCACAGAATTGTCGCGCGACTTTGACTGGTTCCGCTTGCGTGGCAGTTTCCTGTACGCGTCGGGCGACGAAGATCCTTTTGATGGAAAAGCCGAGGGCTTCGATGCCATATTCGAGAACCCCCAGTTTGCAGGTGCCGACACCAGCTTTTTCATCCGTCAGAATATTCCTTTGATTGGCGGCGGTGGTGTGGCTTTGTCAGGCCGAAACGGCGTGTTGCCTTCCCTGCGTTCAAGCAAAGAACAGGGGCAATCGAATTTCATCAACCCAGGCCTGTTGCTGCTGGGTATTGGTGCCGATATTGATGTATTGCCCGAGCTTCGTTTGGTGGCCAACGTCAACAAGCTTGAATTCGACAACACCAATGTGCTGGGCACCTTGCGCCAGCAACGCCCACCATCCACGGATTTGGGTATTGATGCGTCGGTGGGTTTTCAGTACCGCCCCTTCTTCTCGCAAAACATTGTGGTGAACGGGTCGTTTGCCAAACTGTTACCGGGCAAGGGCTACAAAGAATTGTTCCCGGAAGACAAAGACCCTTACTCGTTTTTGTTCAACGTGATTTTGAGTTTTTAAGGCAGGTTGTTTGTTGATGAATTTGAATAACGCCATTGCTCCTCCCACAAAGCCCGCCAGCAACGATCGCTGGCAGGGCTGGCTGCTTGCCTTGGGTTTAGCGGTGGCGACTGTTTGCACATTACCTATCAACGATGTAGCCCATGCAGCCAGTGAAAAGCTGCCTGAAAAAAGCTACACCATGGCACCTCATGCGCCTGAACGGCAAACTGCGCAGGAGGCCTTTGCTAAAACCGAAGGCTGCATGAGCTGCCACACACAGACAGATGAACACACCATGCACGCCAACCCCGGTGTGGTGTTGGGCTGCACCGATTGCCATGGTGGTGACGCCACCGTGAAATGGAATGGCAAAGAGCAAAAGCAAGGCACACTGGCCTACGACCACACCCGCGCCGCGCGTGAAAAAGGCTTTGCACCTGAGTACCGGGCCGCGCTGGACAAAGCGCACATTGCGCCACGCAATGAAAAATTCTGGAACTACCCGTCGTCGGCCAACCCAAGGCGTTCGTACGCCAAGCTGAACAAGGAACACCCTGCCTACATCCGCTTCGTCAACCCCGGTGACTTGCGAGTGGCACGCGAAGCCTGCGGTGCATGCCACTTGCCGATCATTCAGGCCCAAGAGCGCAGCTTGATGAGTACATCGGCCATGTTGTGGGGTGGAGCCTCGTACAACAATGGAATTTTGCCTTACAAACGCTACATTCTGGGCGAGGCCTACACGCAAGACGGAAAACCCGGTTTGCTGAAAAACCCGGTGGAGGCCAACAACGAACTGTTCGTGCACAAGGGTATTCTGAATGAACTGGCGCCCCTGCCCGCTTGGGAAACCACGCCCCCTGGCGACATATTCCGCGTGTTCGAACGTGGCGGCAAAGTGATCAACAGCATCTTTCCTGAAGTGGGTTTACCCAACGTTTTGGGCCAAATTCAGCGACTGGACGAACCGGGGCGACCCGACATCAAGCAATCCAACCGGGGCCCTGGCACCGGCCAGCGTATTGCCGTGCCCTTGATCAACGTGACCAAGACCCGCTTGAACGATCCGCATCTTTGGTTCCTGGGCACCAATGAGCAACCCGGTGACTACCGTTCATCGGGTTGTACGGGCTGCCACACCATTTACACCAACGACCGTGACCCAAAGCATGCAGGGCCCTACGCCAAGTTTGGTCATGATGGCACCACGCAAACCATTGACCCGACCATCGCAAAAAACGAAAGTGGTCACCCGGTGAAGCATGAATTCACACGCGCTATTCCAAGCTCGCAGTGCATGGTGTGCCACATGCACCAGCCCAACGTGTTTGTGAACAGCTATTACGGCTACATCATGTGGGACTACGAAAGCGACGCGCCGCACATGTGGCCAGAAAAGCAACGTTACCCCACCGATTCAGAAATGCGTGAAATTCTGGATCGCAACCCCGAAGAAGCCGCGGTGCGTGGCAAGTGGAGCGACCCCGAATTCCTCAAAAACGTTTCAACGCTCAACAACAAACTGAAAGATACGCAATTTGCCGATTACCACGGGCACGGGTGGAACTTCCGTGCAGTTTTCAAGCGCAACCGCAAAGGTGCTTTGCTGGATGCGCAGGGCAATGTGGTTGCCGACGATGACCCCAAAAAATTCGACAAGGCCGTTCACCTGAGTTCAATTCACCTCGACGTGGGCATGCACTGCGTTGATTGTCACTTTGCGCAAGACATGCACGGCAATGGTCACATTTATGGCGAAGTGGCTGCTGCAGTTGAAGTAGATTGTGCCGATTGTCATGGCACCGCCACCAAATACCCCACTTTGCGCACCAGCGGGCCTGCTGCGCCACCCGGCGGGACTGATCTGACCCAATTGCGAACCCAGGACGGCCGAAAACGCTTCGAATGGCGAGATGGCAAGCTGTACCAGCGCGCCGCACTCGACCCCAACAAAGAATGGGAAATGAGCCTGGTCAAAGACAATATGAACCCGGCACACCCTGAGTACAACGCCAAAGCTGCACGCGCCAAACTGATGGGTGCTGGTGCAGAAGGCCAAGACGGGAAATGGGGACCAGGCGTAAAAGAGCTGGCGCACGACAACGACAAGATGACTTGCTTCACCTGCCACCTGAGCTGGACCACCAGCTGTGCAGGTTGCCACTTGCCCATTCAAGCCAACTGGAAAACCGAGCGCCTGCATTATGAAGGCGGGGAAACCCGAAACTACGCCACCTACAACCCGCAAGTGGCGCGCGACGACATGTTCCAGCTGGGCGTGCATGGCCCGGTGAAAGGCAACCGCATTGCGCCAATTCGTTCAAGTTCGGCCTTGATTCTTTCATCGATGAACGCCAACCGCGAACGCATTTACATTCAACAGCCACCCATTGCTGCGAGCGGTTTTTCATCGCAAGCCTTTGCACCGCACTACCCACACACCGAGCGCAAGGAAGAAACAAAAACCTGTAGCGATTGCCATCTGTCACGCGAGGATGACAACAACGCCATCATGGCGCAGCTGTTGTTACAAGGCACAAACTTTGTGAACTTCATCGGGTTCAATGCATGGCTGGGCGGCACAGAGCACATTGCAGCGGTTACCGTAACCGAATGGGACGAACCCCAGGCCGTGCTGGGCAGCTATCTGCACAAATACGCCTACCCGGACTATTATCAAAACCACTTGAATCGCAATCGAGAACTGGCTGATACCGTGGTGCCCGCGTTGATGGACCACACCACCAAAGGCGTGGCCAGTTGCATTCAATTGCGCGGCGAGTATGTGTTTGTGGCAGAAGGAAAAGGCGGTTTCCGCGCCTATGACGCAGCCAGTGTGGCCAACAAAGGCTATGGGCAACGAGTGATCACCGCACCGTTCAGCCCACTTGGGCATGACACCCATGTGGCTTCCAAAAATGCGACTTGCATGGCCCTACCCACCAACCAGCCCATCAACCCCGAGAAAAACCAGGGCGACCTGATGCGCGTTACCAATATGGAACAGCCCTTCCACCCCATCTACAACTACGCCTTTATCACCGACAGCCAAGAAGGCCTGATTGCAGTGAATGTGAACACGCTGGCAGACGGCGAGCCTCGCAACAACTTTTTCGAGCGCGCGGTAACCTGGAACGAAAACGGGGTGTTGAACGGTGCAAGCCACATTACCTTGGGCGGGCACTACGCTTACATCACCACGCCGAAGGGGCTGGTGTTTGTTGACATCAACAACCCGCTGAAGCCGCGCCACATTACCACCCTGCCCTTGCAGGACGCCCGAGCCACAGCAGTGCAATTCCGCTACCTGTTTGCCACCACAGCCAAAGGGCTGGAAGTGATCGACATTACCCACCCTGAGAAGCCCGAACACACCGGTGCCGTGGTACCCATGGCAGATGCACAACGGGTTTATTTGGCACGCACCTACGCCTATGTGGCGGCTAAAAAACAGGGCTTGGTGATTGTCGACATTGAACGCCCGCGCAAGCCCGTGGTGTACCAACAATTTACTGCAGACGGGCAACTGAATGACGCGCATGATGTGGTGGTGGGCTCCACCAATGCATCGCTGTTTGCCTATGTGGCGGACGGTGTCAATGGTTTGAAAGTTTTGCAACTGACATCGCCTGACACGCAGCCGAAATTCTATGGCTTCTCGCCTGCGCCCATGCCTGAACTGATTGCATGGCGCAAAACGCCCAGCCCGGCTTTGTCGGTATCCAAAGGTTTGGACCGGGATCGCGCCGTGGATGAGACAGGCGGACAAATTGCCGTGTTTGGCCGAATTGGTTCACGCCCATTCACCCGCAAGGAAATGGAGGCGTTTTACCTTCGCCCCGATGGTCGCCTGTGGACCGTGACCGACAAGGTTGAACAAGAAAACTACCTGCCCAAGCCCAAAGTCAATTCAGTGGCTTTCAGAAAGGATTAAGCCATGAAAGCAAATGCCTTGAACCGATGCTTCAATCGCCTGTTGCTTGCGCTAGGCACAAGCTTGTTGCTGGCTGCGCACACAGCCGGCATGGCCCAAACCATGCCGCACCAATCACCCCATCAATCGGTTGGCACAGTGAACTGTGCGAGCAGCACCTGCCATGGCAGCATTGCTGAACGCACAGCAACACCTGTTTTGCAAAATGAATACACCACCTGGCTGCGCGAAGACCCACACACCCAGGCGTATGCCGTGTTAAAGAATGCACAATCGCAACGCATCGCCAAAAACCTGGGGCTTGCCCAACCTGCGCATGAAGCCAAAGTTTGCCTGGATTGCCACAGCCACAATGTGCCGGCCAGTAAACAGGGGCCGCGCTTTGACAAAAGCGATGGCGTGAACTGCGAAGCCTGCCACGGCCCTGCAGAAAAATGGATTAAAACCCACGTAGAACCCAAGGCAAGCCATGCAAAGAATATTGATAACGGCTTATACCCCACAAGCGACCCCTATGCCGTCGCCAAGCTGTGTACCAGTTGCCATGTGGGCGATTCAAGCCGCCCGATTACCCATCAAATCATGGGTGCGGGCCACCCACGCATTTCCATTGAAGTGGAAACTTTCATGGCCCTTGAACCACCGCACTACCGAATCGACGACGATTGGGTTAAACGCAAAGGCGCTTACGATACTGGAAAAATCTGGGCGATGGGACAATTTGCCAGCAGTGCCAATTTGCTGGAGTTGATCGCAGACACCAAGCGCAATCGCCAAGGCATCATGCCCGAACTCATGATGTTCGACTGCCACGCCTGCCACTCACCCATGAGCAAAAAAGACTGGTCCAAAGACTTGGCGCGCAGCCCAGGGCAAGCACGCATCAACAACTCCAGCCTCATCATGGTTCAGGCCATTGTTCGCGCAGCCGCACCGCAACACAGCAGCGACATAGCCAAACTGGTGAACCAGTTGCACATTGCAAGCACCTCACCGGCCGCCAACTTCACTGAAGTTGAACGCGCTGCAAATGTACTTCATGCGCAACTGAACACCGTGCGAAAAGTAGTGGCCACGGTTCCATTCAATGAGCAAGTGTTGGAGAAAATCCTGAAAGACCTGGTGAATATGGCAGCCAATAACCAATACGCCGATTTCGCGGGTGCGGAACAGGCCTACATGTCGATTAGCAGCGTGGCCAATGGCCTTGCCCGAAAGGGCAATTCGCGCATTGCACTAACCGTGAACTCAAAAATGGACCGTTTGCTGAAATTACTCAGCAACGATGAGGCCTACGACCGCGAAGCATTTCAATCCGAACTGCTGGCCCTGAAAGCCGCAGTGGGAGCGTAAACCATGCAAGACAATCTCAAACCCATGTTTGCCGATGTGCCCGCTGAACTGGATATCGCCATCGTAGGCTCGGGTCCGGCAGGTTTGTCTGCGGCGGCGCGCGCGCAGCAACTGGGTTGCAAGTACGTGCTGTTCGAATCAGAAAGCCATGCATCGGACACAATTTACAAGTACCAAAAAGGCAAGCATGTGATGGCTGAGCCCAGCTTTCTGCCCCTTCGCAGTGGCATGTCATTTGAGGCTGGAAAGCGGGAAAGTATTCTTGGCACCTGGGATTCGCAGCTGCTTAATC
>NZ_LUJK01000056.1 GCF_001601825.1 Limnobacter sp. CACIAM 66H1
TCGTGTTCAATGCGGAACCAGGGCCCACCTTCAAGGGCTGTGATATCGAGTTCTTCTTTCAGTTCACGTACCAAGGCCTGCCACACCGTTTCGTCTGGCTCCACCTTGCCACCGGGAAATTCCCAGTAACCGGCGTAAGGCTTCCCCTCAGGTCGGCAACCCCACAGCACCTGACCATGAGTATTGAATACCACAGCCACTGCCACATCAATGCGGGGTTTAACCAAAGAAGTTGTCACTCGACTTACAAACCTTTTGAGCCAGCCCAATGCTTGGCAAACTGATAGGCCAAGCGACCACTGCGGCTACCGCGCTCAATAGTCCATCGAAGTGCGATGTGTCGAGCCTCGTCGGTATAAGGCATGTTGAAATGCTCCAGCCACACTTGCACGGCGGCCAGGTACTCATCCTGATTGAATGCATGGAAAGACACCCACACACCAAATCGGTCCGACAGCGATACCTTTTCTTCAATACCCTCGGCAGGACGAATTTCGCCATTGTCCATGTGCTGGGTTTGAAGGTTGTCTTTCATCATTTGCGGCAGCAAATGGCGGCGGTTTGATGTGGCGTAAATCAACACGTTGTCCGATGTGCCCGCGATAGAACCATCCAATACGCTTTTCAATGCCTTGTAGCCAGCCTCGCCTTCCTCAAAAGACAGGTCGTCGCAAAACACAATAAACCGTTCAGGTCTGCCGTTGACCAGGTCAACGACGTCTTGCAAAAACAGCAGGTCTGTTTTGTCGACCTCGATCAAACGCAGACCCTGAGGCGAATAACGGCTCAACATGGCGCGCACCAAGCTTGACTTGCCGGTGCCGCGCGCACCGGTGAGCAGCACATTATTGGCAGGCAACCCTTTCACGAACTGGTGTGTGTTCTGGTCCACTTTCTCAAGTTGGGGCCCAATGTTCTTCAGCACAGCCGCGTCCAGTGACTCGACTGTTTTTACCGGCTCAAGGCGTAGTTGGCCCGCCCTGTGATGCAGACGAAATGCAGTGGAGGCATTCCAGTTTGTGGGCGCTTTCATCACCCCCTGCTCCAAGGCTTGAGCGATACGGCCAAGCTGCTCGAGAATCGCTTTGGTGTCGTTGTGTTGGGTACTCATTGCGGCAGCACTTAACTGCGGTAATCCGCATTGATGGTGACATACTCATGCGAAAAGTCAGTGGTCCACACGGTGGTGCTGGCATTGCCACGCCCCAATTGAACGCGCACAGTAATTTCGGCATCGTTCATGACCGCCTGCCCTTGCTCTTCCCGATAATCGGGATGGCGTCCGCCATTTTTGGCCACATAGACGTCGCCCAGATACAGTTGAATTTTGGTTTGATCGAGGTCATCAATACCAGCATAACCAACTGCCGCCAAAATACGGCCCAGGTTGGGGTCTGATGCAAAAAACGCAGTTTTCACCAATGGAGAATGGCCGATGGCGTAGGCCACTTTCAGCGCCTCTTCCTCGCTGCCCGCCTGTTCTACCTTCACGGTAATGAATTTGGTGGCACCCTCGCCATCGCGAACAATTGCTTGAGCCAACTTGATCGATTCGGCCTTCAGTGCCTCGAATACGGCCGCAGCCTCTGGCTCATTGCCGGTTTGAATATTCACGGCATTGCTTTTACCTGTGGCGATCACCACAAAGCTGTCATTCGTTGAAGTATCGCCATCAATCGTAATTCGATTGAATGAGGCATCAGCCATGGCTGTGGTCCACTTTTCCAGCACAGGTTGGGCAATAGCCGCATCGGTGGCCAGGTAGCCCAGCATGGTGGCCATATTGGGGCGAATCATGCCTGCACCCTTTGATACCCCAGTGATTGCAATTTCACCTGCACCCACTTGCAGCTTGCGGCTGCTGGCCTTGGGCAAGGTGTCAGTGGTCATGATTGCAGTGGCGGCATCCAGCCAATCGGCTTTGCCCAAACCTGCAACCGCCTGATCAATGCCCAACAACAAACGATCCATGGGCAGGTTCTCGAGAATGACACCAGTTGAGAATACAAGCACCTGCTCGGGTGCTACACCCAGCAACTCGGCCACCTTGGCTGTGGTCGCCCGCGCATCGGCCAAGCCGCGCTCGCCAGTACCGGCGTTGGCACAACCGGTGTTGACCACCAAAGCACGAATTCCCTTTCCAGCCTTCAAATGAGCCTGACAAACCTGAACCGGTGCGGCACAAAAGCGGTTTTTCGTAAACACACCCGCCACACTGCTGCCTTCCGCCACACGCACCACCAGGACATCCTTTCGGTTGGGCTTGCGAATTTGGGCCATGGCATAACCCATGTCCAAACCGGCGACTGGAAACAGGGAATCAGCAGCAGGTACTTTCAAATTCACAGGCATGGCAATCAACTCCTCGGTGCGCGCGTCTCGCGCGAGTATCTCAAGTTTA
This sequence comes from Limnobacter sp. CACIAM 66H1, assembly GCF_001601825.1. GTDB lineage: Bacteria > Pseudomonadota > Gammaproteobacteria > Burkholderiales > Burkholderiaceae_B > Limnobacter. The sequence goes on from NZ_LUJK01000056.1 coordinate 2,402, forward strand.
TTTCAGGAAATTTTTCCGTGGCACTGCTTGTACTTCTTGCCCGAACCACAGGGGCAAGGGTCGTTACGACCCACTTTTTCACTCACCCGACGGGGTACGTTTGCGGGTGCAGCTGAACGTTCGCCCTCAGAGGCTTGTTCTTCTTCTCCGCTTGCATCTGCATGCTGATACTGAATATTGTCCAGATGCGCCGCGGCTTCCTGTTCAAGTTGCTGCTCTGCTTGTTGCACCTGCTCTGCAGATTGAACGCGCACAGTGAGCAACACCTTGGCCACTTCATCGCGCACACGATTCAACAAGGCGCCAAACAACTCAAACGCTTCGCGCTTGTATTCCTGTTTGGGATTTTTCTGGGCATAACCACGCAAGTGAATCCCTTGTCGAAGGTAATCCAGGGCAGCCAGATGCTCACGCCAGTGGGTGTCAATGCTTTGCAGCAACAGCGTCTTCTCGAATTTGGCAAAGGAATCCGCACCGACCAGTTGAACCTTGGCGTTGTAAACCTCATCTGCCATTTGAAGAATTCGCTTCAAAAAGTCTTCGTCCGAGCTTTTTGCATCCTCTTCCAGCCATTGGCGCAAAGTGGCCTCAAGCTGATATTCGTTGCGCAGCACGGTTTCCAAACCTTCCAGGTCCCATTGCTCTTCAACAGATTCTTCGGGAATGTACTCACGGAACACAGCCTCCAGCGCGCCATGTCGCAAGTTGCCAATGGTTTCGCGAATTTCTGCTGATTCCAGAATTTCATTTCGCTGGGCATAAATGATTTTGCGCTGCTCATTGGACACATCATCGTATTCCAGCAATTGCTTGCGAATGTCGAAGTTGCGACCCTCTACCTTGCGCTGGGCAGACTCAATTGAGCGGGACACAATGCCTGCCTCAATGGCCTCGCCTTCAGGCAATTTCAAGCGCTCCATGATTGCGCGCACGCGGTCGCCTGCAAAAATACGCAGCAACTGGTCTTCCATCGACAAGTAAAAACGCGAAGAACCCGCATCACCCTGACGACCGGCGCGGCCACGCAGCTGGTTATCGATACGCCGGCTTTCATGGCGCTCGCAACCAATAATGTGCAACCCACCCGAGGCCAGCACAGCCTCATTGCGCAGTTTCCATTCCGCGCGTGCTTTCTCGATCAAGGCTGGCTTGGCCGTCTCTTCAAGTTCGGCATTGTTTTCAATGCCGGCCAGTTCGCGCTCCAAATTGCCACCCAAAACAATGTCGGTACCACGGCCGGCCATGTTGGTCGCAATGGTTATGGCTTTTGGTCGCCCAGCCTGGGCCACAATCTCGGCCTCGCGCTCGTGTTGCTTGGCGTTGAGCACGTTGTGGGGCAGCTTCTCCTTTTCAAGGAAACTGGCGATTAATTCGGAGTTCTCAATCGAGGTGGTACCCACCAGCACAGGTTGACCACGCTCATAGCAGTCCTTGATGTCCTCAAGAATTGCGTTGTATTTCTCACGGGCGCTTTTGTAGATTTTGTCCTGCGCATCTTTACGCTGAATTGGTCGATGCGTTGGGATAATCACGGTCTCCAGACCATAAATGGACTGGAATTCAAAAGCTTCCGTATCAGCTGTACCGGTCATGCCAGACAGCTTCTTGTACATCCTGAAATAATTCTGGAAGGTGATGGAGGCCAGTGTTTGATTCTCGGCCTGAATGCGAACACCTTCCTTGGCTTCCACCGCCTGGTGCAAGCCATCAGACCAACGGCGACCCGGCATCAGGCGCCCTGTGAATTCGTCCACGATAATCACTTCACCGTTTTGAACCACATAGTGCTGGTCTTTGTGAAACAGGTTATGGGCGCGCAGGGCGGCCATCACATGGTGCATCAGGGAAATATTGGCCGCATCGTACAGGCTGGCACCTTCCGGCAGCAATCCCATTTGGCTGAGGATCTGTTCGGCTTTTTCATGGCCGGCTTCGCTCATCTGGATCTGGTGGCCTTTCTCGTCCACGTAAAAGTCGCCTGGCACCTCTTCCTCGCCCGGCTTTTGTTCGCTTTGCATGCGAACCAGCTGCTTGGGCAAGCTATCCAGTTTGCGATACATCTCAGTGTGATCGTCAGCCTGACCGGAGATGATCAGGGGCGTTCGCGCCTCGTCGATCAAAATCGAATCCACCTCGTCCACGATCGCGTAGTTCAAACCACGTTGTACACGCTCACCCACGCTATACACCATGTTGTCGCGCAGGTAGTCAAAACCGAATTCATTGTTGGTGCCGTAGGTGATATCAGACGCATAAGCAGCCTGCTTCTGGTCATGTGGCATGCGGGACAAGTTACAACCCACAGTCAGACCCAGAAAACTGTACAGCCGCCCCATCCAGGCGGCATCGCGAGAAGCCAGATAGTCGTTCACGGTGATTACATGAACGCCTTTTCCTTCCAGTGCATTCAAATAGGCGGGCAAAGTAGCCACCAATGTTTTACCTTCACCAGTGCGCATTTCTGAAATTTTGCCTTGGTGCAAAGCCATGCCACCAATGAGCTGAACGTCAAAGTGCCGCATGCCAAAAACCCGCACGCTGGCCTCGCGCACCACAGCAAAAGCCTCGGGCAGCAAACTGTCCAGCGAATCGCCTTTGGACAAGCGCTCCTTGAATTCAGCGGTTTTTGCACGCAGGGCTTCGTCGCTCAAGGCCTGAATGGTCGGCTCTAGCGCATTGATTTGATTGACGGTTTTACGGTAGGTTTTCAACAACCGTTCATTGCGGCTGCCAAAAAGCTTTTTCAGAGTGTCTGTGATCATAATGTCGGCTGGTTCGACCCTTAAAGGGCCTGAAAGTCAATCGACCGGGTTTTGGGTCCGGTCGATTCCAAAAACAGCCTAGAAGTTTAGCACGCGAAGCTTAGTCCAGAGGGACAGCAGCGCTTTCCGAGAATAAGCCGTTTAAGGCGGCTACAGTTGAGGGACCAGGACGGGGAAGACCGTTCTTTTCCAGAAACTTGTTGGGGTTTTGTGGCACGCCGTCTACACGCACTTCGAAGTGCAAGTGAGGGCCAGTTGAGCGGCCAGTACTGCCTACCAAGGCAATTTTTTGACCGAGCCGCACAATGTCGCCGGCTTTGACCAGCAACTTGGAGGCATGCGCATACCGCGTTGTAGTTTTGTTGTTGTGCTCAATTTCAACCATGTTGCCGTAGCCCGGGTGCCATTTGGCCTCCACCACTACACCTGCCGCGGCTGCCAAAATGGGCGTGCCTGTAGGGGCAATGAAATCGATACCCTCGTGAACCGAACGACGGCCGGTAAATGGATCAATCCGGTTACCGAAATTGCTGACTGCGATGGTGTCTGAGAGGGGGGATTCGTTGGGAACGCTGAGAAACTTGACGCGGGCACTTTGAAGGTCGGTATCGATGATGCTGAATACATCGGCTTGTCGCTCAATTTGGCTCGCCACATCCGAGATCGCTGTTTTCACTTCCCGGTAATTCAACGACTTTTCATCTTTCTGCTGCAAACCACCTTGGCCTAGTTGTTCAGTCAGGGTGACCTTGGTATCGAGCCCATTGGATTTCAACAACCGCACACTGACGGCATCCAGGCGAGCCAGTTGCGCGCGCATCTCCGCCAGGCGAATTGCCATCGCATCCAAGGGGCTTCCAGTTTCTGCCACATCATGGTGCTTGGCCAATTGTTGGGAATAGACGATATCTTGAACGACCGGTATCTGCTCACCATAACGCGCGGCCAAGTACAGGCCGGCTGCCAGGAAAGAGCCTGCAAACATAACCAGCAAAACAAGCAACATAGCAACGTGGCTGGTCTTTATACTGAGTACACTGGTGCGGGAAAAAGGACCCCGCATAAGAATTAACTGCATGTATAACCTCCTCAATCCGCGTAGCGAACCGAATTCACCCGTTTTTGACGGGTTTTAGTGAGAACACCCGGTGAAACCAAAGCATTCCGCATTATCTCCCTTGGCAAGCCTGATGCAGGAACCACAAACCAGCTCTTTAATCACTCAAGCGGCACAGTCACGTCGGCTTGAGAAGATTATTCACACTTGGCCATCGCTGCGTGGCGTGACCTTTAGTGTTGGACCAATCAAAAAAGACAAACTAAAAATTTTCGTGTCGACCCCGGCGGCGCTGACGCGCCTGAGGCAATCCTTACCCAGCCTGATTCAACATCTGCAGGGTTCGGGCATGAATATAAACGAAATTCAGCTACAAATACAAACCAACCCGTTAACATCCAAGCAGTTGGAGCGTCGCCCAAAGAGGGCAGTTTTCTCGGATGCCGCAAGAAAAGCCTGGCTGGACCTCGAAAACAGGTTGGGTGATTCGCCATTGAAGGAAGCCACCCAAGCTTTAAACAAACACCACAAACTCAAGTAGTTTCTAGAATGTATCCGAAAACTACAAGATTTTGTTGTGTTTAATATTATTTTACAATTGGGCGTTTAAGCAACCGCCCAATCTGCTCTAAATACGGTAGGAGTTTCCCTGACACTTTCGAAGGTCACGATCTCAAACGCCGAGGCATCCCTGATCAGGGCTCGAATCAACTGATTGTTCAAACCATGGCCCGAGCGATAGGCCTGATATTCACCAATGATTGGATGCCCAATCACATACAGGTCACCAATGGCGTCCAGGACCTTGTGCTTCACAAACTCATCGTCGTAACGCAAACCGTCTGAATTCAAGATTCGGTACTCATCCATCACAATCGCGTTGTCGAGATTACCACCCAGCGCCAAGCCCAGATTACGTAAGGTTTCAACATCTTGCGTAAAGCCGAAGGTGCGCGCCCGGGCAATGTCTCGGGTAAAAGATGTGCTGGAGAAGTCGATCTCTACCATTTGCCCGGTTTTGTCGATCGCAGGATGACCGAAATCAATCTCAAACTTCAAGCGGAAGCCATCGTATGGCTTCAAACTGGCGTATTTCAGGCTGGCGCCATCACCTTCCCGAACCTCAATCGGCTTTTTGACCCGAATGAATTTCTTCAGTGCAGACTGTTCAACCAAGCCCGCCTGCTGAATAAGAAACACGAATGAGATGGCGCTGCCATCCATGATGGGAACTTCTACTGCGGTCAAATCAATGTAAGCGTTATCGACGCCTAACCCGCACAATGCAGACATCAGGTGTTCGATCGTGGAAACCTTCGCACCATCTTTCTCTAGCGTGGACGCCATGCGCGTGTCGCCAATGGCCAGAGCATTCACGGGAAAGTCGACCGGCTCTGGCAGGTCAACGCGCCTGAACACAATGCCCGTGTCAGGTGGCGCGGGTCGCAGCGTCATGGTGACCCGCTTGCCGGAATGCAAGCCGATACCTGTGGCACTCAACACTTGTTTTAGGGTTCTTTGTTTCACAAACTTTCCTTGAATTGTCACCGAAGTGTAACCACCCGGTCAGTTCAACCCAAGATTTTTTATGGAGGTCAAACTCCAATTAGGGTTAAAACAGGGTAAAAGTGTCGCAAAATTGCACGAATTACCCTGTTTTCTCGGTTATTTCTCAAATTTGGGACAACAGTTTTTCGGCGGTGCTTTTCTCGAACACACCGGGCTCCTCTACATTCAGCTGGGTGACCACGCCGTCTTTGACCAGCATGGAATAGCGATTAGAACGCACACCCATGCCGCGTGCGGTCAGGTCCAGTTCCATGCCAATCTTCTTGGTGAACTCTGCTGAACCATCAGCCATCATGCGTACCTTGCCTTCCGCACCCAGGGATTTGCCCCACATGCCCATCACGAAAACATCGTTTACAGAAACACACCAGATTTCATCCACACCTTTGGCTTTGAAGGCATCAAAGTTGGCAATGAAACCAGGAACATGTTTTGCAGAGCAGGTTGGTGTGTAAGCCCCGGGCAAAGCCAGGATGGCAACCGTTTTACCGACCAGCTCTTTTTCTACTTCAAATTTGTTGGGGCCCAGTGAGCAACCCTCAGTTTCTTCGTGAAAGAACTCGAACACGGTTGCGTTGGGCAACTTGTCACCAATTTTGATTGTCATTTTTGTACTTCTCCTAAAACCTCAAAAATACACCACACAAGCGCCCCTGGGTAGATCGCGGATTTGCAGTCTTCGGCAAAACTGCAAACTTCACCCGCGAACCACCGAGGGTGTTGATAGGACATTCACTTCTCGAAAATGTTCTCGAAAAGCAGATCGCTTGCGTTGACTAACCCGCTGCGTTCAGTCGGCTTGACGGCGCAAGAATGCGGGGATGTCAAATCGGTCCATTCCACTGTCCTGCAAAGCCTGAACTCTGGAAGCGGCGTTGTCACGTGGGTTGCGGAACACGGCAGGAATCGCATAGTCCGTTTCACCTTGCTGACCGCTGACTGCATCAAAAGTACCCGTGCGGGCCATGGGCTGATACTGTTCAGCCTGTACCAAAGTGGGCTTGGCGGCTTTGCGGCCCAAACCAGTCGCAACCACAGTCACGCGCAAGTCGTCACCCATGGTTTCATCGTAGGCAGTACCAAAAATCACGGTTGCATCTTCAGCCGCATAGGCGCGGATGATGTTCATCACTTCTTTGGTTTCTTTCAGTTTCAGGCTCTTGCTTGAAGTAATGTTCACCAACACACCACGCGCACCTGACAAGTCCACACCCTCCAGCAATGGAGAGGCAATGGCTTGCTCTGCTGCTTCGCGGGCACGGTCAGGACCATTGGCAGTTGCTGTACCCATCATGGCTTTGCCCACTTCAGACATGATTGTTTTCACGTCTTCAAAGTCGACGTTCACATTGCCTTCGACGTTGATGATTTCTGCAATACCTGCGCAGGCGTTGTGCAATACATCATCCGCTGCAATGAAACAGTCTTCCTGGGTTGCATCGTCGCCAACTACTTCCAGCAGCTTTTCGTTCAATACGATGATCAGTGAGTTGACCTTACTGGAGAGTTTCTCAAGACCCTCCTCTGCAGCTTTGCAGCGCTTGGTGCCTTCAAATTCAAAAGGCTTGGTCACAACAGCCACGGTCAAAATTCCCAGTTCTTGGGCCACCTCAGCCACCACTGGCGCAGCACCTGTACCTGTACCACCGCCCATACCTGCTGTGATGAATACCATGTGCGCACCACGCAATGCGTCGCGAATGCGGTCACGGTCTTCCTCGGCCGCTTGGCGACCAGCCTCAGGTTTTGCACCGGCACCCAGACCGGTTTTACCCAACTGAATGAGCACGTTGGCTTTGGTTTTTGCCAAAGCTTGCGCGTCAGTGTTGGCGCAAATGAATTCGACGTTTTGAACGCCTTGCGCGATCATGTGAGCAACCGCGTTACCGCCCGCGCCGCCTACACCTACAACCTTAATGACAGTCCCTTGGGTTTCTGTCTCGAGAATTTCAAATGACATGGTGTTTGCCTCCTATCTAGCAAAAATTGACATCGCCGAAAAAACTAATTAAAAAAAACCACAATTAAAAATTACCCAAAAACCACTCTTTCATTTTTTGTACGGTTTGCTTCAAGCCGCCACCTTGTGAAGCCACGCGTCGGCCACGCAAATGTTGGGCTCGCGCCTCGTGCAGCAGACCCATTGCTGTTGCAAAACGCGGAGTGCGAACCATGTCAGCCAAACCACCTGTGTAATCAGGCACGCCGATGCGCACAGGTTTCATGAAAATGTCTTCACCCAGTTCTGCGATACCTGGCATCAAGCTGGTGCCACCCGTTAACACAACCCCCGAGGACAACAATTCTTCGTAACCCGATTCGCGCAAAACCTGTTGCACCATCAAGAACAACTCTTCAAGGCGCGGTTCGATGACAGCGGCCAAGGCTTGTTTGGACAAAGTTCGTGGGTCGCGCTCGCCAATGCCCGGCACATCGATTTTTGCGTGTGGATCAGCCAGCACCTGCTTCGCCACGCCATGGCGAATCTTGATTTCTTCAGCATCGGGTGTGGGTGTGCGCAAAGCCATCGCAATGTCGTTGGTGATTTGATCGCCCGCGATTGGAATGACCGCCGTGTGGCGAATTGCGCCACCGGTGAACACGGCAATATCAGTGGTGCCACCGCCAATGTCGATCAGCACCACACCCAATTCTTTTTCATCGTCAGTCAGCACAGCCATGCTGGAAGCCAGTGGTTGCAGCATCAGGTCCTGCACTTCAAGACCACACCGGCGCACACACTTCACGATGTTCTGTGCAGCAGAAACAGCCCCTGTCACAATGTGCACGCGTGTTTCCAAACGTACGCCGCTCATGCCCAGTGGTTCACGCACATCTTCCTGACCATCCACGATAAATTCTTGCGGCAGGACATGCAGAATTTGCTGGTCGGTTGGAATGTTGACGGCCTTGGCGGTTTCAATCACACGGGCCACATCGGCTTGTGTCACTTCGCGCTCTTTGATGGCCACCATGCCTGAGGAATTGAAGCTGCGAATGTGACTGCCGGCAATCCCGGTAAGCACGGTTTTAATTTTGCAATCGGCCATCAACTCAGCCTCTTCCAAGGCTTGTTGAATGGAATGCACCGTGGACTCGATGTTGACCACTACGCCCTTTTTCAACCCCCGCGACTCGTGTTGAGCCACGCCTATGACTTCGAAGCGGCCGTCATGCAGCAACTCCGCGACCATGGCCACAACTTTCGCGGTGCCAATGTCCAGCCCAACTATCAAATCTTTCGGCTCTTTGTTCATGGTGCCCAGTTTCAATTTTTCATATTCAGTTCAATTTCATGCTTGAAGCACCAGCAGGCTTTGAAGCCGCCAGACGCTCGCCCTTTACTGCCACACCCCTCGGATAGCGCAGGTCAATTCTTTCCACCGCTGCCATCACCTGGCTTGTAATTTTTGGATAAACCGCCAGCAGTCGATCCATTTTCTGTTCAATACTGAAGTTCTCTTGAGCGCGCCCAAGCTCAATCGTGATACCTGTGTCGGTTTCAATTGACCAGGCATAACGATCGGACAACTCCACACGAGAGGGCCACATACCCAGCGTTTTCAGTTTCTCGATGCTTGACACATACATCTTTGAAACCAGTAACTCGCTGCCTGCTGGCCCATTCAACACCGCCAACTGCTGGTCTTCCGCCACCTCGGCCAGGTTGGCAGAGAACACTTCGCCATACGTGTTGACCAATCGTGTTTCTCCCCAGAGCGCCAAGGGTGTGTGGCCTTGAATCTGGATGCGCAAGCCACTGGGCCAGGTACGCTGCACAATGGCTTTGCGAACCCAGGGCTGTGCTTCCACCTGCTCGCGTACTTTCTGCAAATTGGCCGAGAAGAAAGTACCCTCAATTTTTGGAAGTACATTGGCTCTGAAACCAATCAAGTTCACGCGCTCTACGTCGCCCACCAATTCCACACGCTTTAGTTCAAACACCGGTCGCTGAATCAACCACTGAATACACGCATAACCCAACAGCACCAGGGCCAAGGCTGAAAACAGCCCGGCTATGATGCTCATGAGTTTGTCGTCGTTCCAGATTGCTCCCAGCATTTAGCGTCTGCCCCCTACATTCAATCCGGATGCCTTCAGCCTCGCACTGGCGGCAATCTGCATCACCAAGTCGTCGTACTCCACACCACTGGCTCGTGCACTCATCGGTACCAGCGAATGGTCAGTCATGCCCGGCGAGGTATTCATTTCCAGCAACCAGGGTTTGCCACTTTCATCGACCAACACATCGGCTCGCCCCCAGCCAGCACACCCCAATACCTGGTAGGCTTTCACGCAAAGCGCTTGCACCTCCGCTTCAAAATCGGTGCTCAGACCGCTCGGGCAAAAGTACTTCGTTTCGTTGCCGATGTATTTGTTGTGATAGTCGTAGTTGCCATCCGGGGCCTGAATTCGAATCACGGGCAGTGCATGGGCACCTGCGCCTTCTCCCATCACGGGCACAGTCAACTCTTGCCCGCTGACAAACTTTTCTGCCAGTACATTCGGGTCGTACTTGTATGCCAGCTCGAAAGCAGCCTGTAGTTGATCTGCTGTTTTTACCTTGGTCAAACCAAGAGTCGATCCTTCCTGCGCTGGTTTAACGATCAGGGGCAGCCCCAAACGTTCCACCACCTCATTCACATTGAATCCGGGCTCAAGACGAACGTAATCGGGCGTGGCCAAGCCTTGGCTGATCCATGCAGCTTTGGTCAGAATTTTGTCCATGGCCAGGGCCGAGGCAGTCACACCGCTGCCGGTGTAAGGAATGTTCAGCCACTCCAGCACACCTTGAATCGTGCCGTCTTCGCCGAAGCGGCCATGCAGGGAAATGACTGCGCGATCGAATCCACCCTGCGCCAGTTCGACCATGCTGCGTTCGGCGGGATCAAATCCATGCGCATCCACGCCGTTGCGCTGCAAGGCCGCCAGCACCATGCTGCCTGATTTCAACGACACCTCCCGTTCAGCAGAACGACCGCCGAACAGCACTACCACTTTGCCCAGGCCTTTTGCGTCAATCCGTGAGCTCATGATTTGCCTCCCAGAGCACTGGCGACCAGGCGACCTGGCAAGGCACCAATTGAGCCTGCTCCCATGGTGATGACCAAATCGCCGTCACGAGCGATATTCAAAATCGTACTTTCCATCTCATTCATGTCTTCTACAAATACAGGTTCTGTGCGGCCAGCCACTCGTACTGCACGTGCCAGCGAGCGTCCATCGGCAGCAACAATCGGTGCTTCACCAGCGGAATACACTTCTGACAAAATCACCAAGTCTGGTGTGCCCAGCACTTTGACAAAATCTTCGAAACAGTCTCGAGTGCGGGTATAACGGTGGGGCTGAAAAGCAAGTACCAAGCGCTTGTCCGGGTATGCACCTCGCGCGGCCGCGAGCGTAGCAGCCATTTCAACAGGGTGATGCCCGTAGTCATCGACCACCAGGAAATGGCCGCCCTCTTTGGCTGCCACCTCACCGTAATGCTGGAATCGCCGACCAACACCATTGAATTTTTCGAGGGCCGCAACAATCGCTTCATCGGATACGCCAATTTCAGTGGCCACCGCAATCGCGGCCAGTGAATTGCGTACGTTGTGATCACCAGGCAAGTTCAAGGTAATGTCCAGTGGTGCTTCGTCTTCACGCAACACAGTGAACTTCATTTGCCCCTGGCAAGCCTGCACATTCACCGCGCGAATTTGTGCCTGCTCCGACAAACCGTAAGTCACGATCGTCTTGGATACAAATGGCATGATCTCTCGCACACAAGGATCATCGACGCACACCGCTGCTACACCATAGAAAGGCAGGCGCTGTGTGAACTCCACAAAAGCTTGCTTCAAACGTGCAAAGTCATGCCCGTAGGTTTCCATGTGGTCGGCGTCAATATTGGTGATCACTGCAATGACTGGCATCAGGTTCAAAAACGATGCATCTGATTCATCAGCCTCAACCACCATGAATTCGCCAGTGCCCAGCTTGGCGTTTGCACCCGCCGAATTCAAACGTCCGCCAATTACGAAAGTGGGGTCGAGTTTGCCTTCAGCCAGAATGCTGGCCACCAAACTGGTAGTCGTGGTTTTGCCGTGCGTGCCAGCCACAGCAATGCCCTGCTTCAAACGCATTAATTCGGCCAGCATGACAGCACGAGGTACCACTGGCACCCGGGCTGCGCGCGCTGCCAGCACCTCAGGGTTGCTGCCGCCCACTGCTGTGGATGTAACCACTGCATCTGCACCCGCAATATTCGACCGTTCGTGACCCGTAAACACAGTGGCACCCAATTTGACCAGTCGCTGAGTCACGGCAGAATCAGACAAGTCGGAACCGCTCACCTTGTAACCAAGGTTGATCAATACTTCGGCGATTCCGCTCATGCCAGAACCACCAATCCCTACAAAGTGCACATGTTTGACTTTGTGTTTCATACCTTCGCAACCTGTTCAATGTAGTTCGCCACTTCCTGCGTGGCTTGTGGTTTGGCCAAGGCCCTCGCCCGCTCTGCTTGTTCAAGGCATGTTTCCCGACTGACTTGTTGCAACCAGTTGGCCAGCCATGTGGCGTCCAATTCGTGTTGCTGACGAAGCCACGCCGCATTCTCTTTCACAAGAAAACCTGCATTGTGGGTTTGATGATCGTCAACAGCATGTGGAAAAGGCACAAACAACGCTGCAACGCCAATGGCGGCGACTTCTGCTACAGTCATTGCCCCAGCCCTGCAAATCACCAAATCGGCCGCAGCCATGGCACCTGCAACATCATCAATAAATGCCAGCTGCTGGGCGCTTACGCCAGCCTTCTCATAGTTGTCGCGCAAGGCAGGCAAGTTTTTCTCTCCCGCCTGATGCACCACCTCGGGCCTGCAATCTGGAGGCAATATGGCCAAGGCTTTGGGCACCACCTCATTCAAGGCCTGTGCCCCCAAACTTCCACCCAGTACCAGTAATTTCAAAGGGCCACTGCGACCTTGAAAACGTGCACGGGGCTCTGGCTGGCTATAGATCATTTCACGCACAGGGTTGCCCACCCAGTTGGAATTGGGCAGCGCATACGGGAAAGCAACCAGGTTGCGATCTGCCAGCTTGGCCAACAATTTGTTGGTCAGGCCCGCAATCGAGTTTTGTTCATGCACGACCAAAGGAATATTCAGCAAGCTGGCCATCATCCCGAGCGGGAAAGCCACATACCCGCCCATACCCAATACCACCGCCGGTTTGGTTCGGCGCAGAATTTGAACGGAAGTCCAGAATGCGCGCAGCAATTTCAAGGGCATGAAGACCTGCTGCACAATGCCCTTACCGCGAAAGCCTGAGAACACCAAGGTATTCATTTCAACGCCATGTGCTGGCACCAATCGGCCTTCCATGGCCTGTGGGTTACCTGCCCATTGAACCTGCCAACCACGGGCTTTCAATTCGGAGGCAACACTCAATCCCGGGAAAATATGACCGCCGGTACCACCTGCAACAATCAATGCCAATCGCTGTGCTTTGCTCATGCCGCACCTCCCCGCATCATGGTTCGGTTCTCATGATCAATGCGAAGCACCAGTGCCAAAGCCGCACAGGTCACGAGGATTGCGGAGCCGCCATAACTCATCAAAGGCAACGTCAAACCCTTGGTGGGCAGAACACCCAAATTCACGCCCATGTTGATAAAGCACTGAACTGCAATCCAGATGCCTACTCCCTTGGCCACCAAACCGGAGAATGTTCGCTCCAGTGCAATGGCCTGGGCACCCACGGCAAAGCATCGTTTCACGATGTAGAGGAACAGCAAAATGACAACCGTCACACCCACAAAACCAAGCTCTTCACCAATCACCGCAAGCAGAAAGTCGGTGTGGGCCTCGGGCAGGTAATGTAATTTTTCAACACTGCCACCCAAACCCACACCAAGTACTTCACCTCGACCAAATGCGATCAAGGAATGTGACAACTGATAGGCCTTGTTCAAAGCGTTGTCGCCTTCCCATGGATCGAGGTAAGCCAACAAGCGGGCACGGCGATAATCACTAAAGGCGATCAACAAGGCAAATGCCGCACTTAGAGCGAACAACACACCAAAGAAAACCCGTGCATTGATGCCACCCAAAAACAGGATTCCGAACACCACCGTGACAATCACGATGAACGCCCCCATGTCAGGCTCCAGCAAAAGCAGCATACCCACGAGGAACATGGCCATGAACATCGGAAACAACACTTTCCCAAAACGCTGCATATAGGCTTGCTTGCGCACGGTGTAATCGGCTGCATAAATGATCGCGCAGACCTTCATCAATTCAGATGGCTGAATATTCAACACATACAGAGAGAGCCAGCGACGAGCACCATTCACCTCTTTGCCAATTCCGGGAATCAGCACCAATACCAACAACGCGATACAACACAAAAATACCAAAGGCGCCAGCTCTTGCCAGGTTTTCATTGGAATCTGGAAAACACAAAATGCAGCTACAAATGCAACTGCAATCGATACGGCGTGCCGAACTAAAAAGTGGGTGGTCTGATAGTTGGCGTACTTGTTGGAATCGGGCAAAGCCACTGTGGCCGAATACACCATGACAAGCCCGAGAAACAGCAACGCCAGTACGGCCCAAATCAGGCCTTGGTCAATGGCCTGAGATACTGCAGGTCCACGGTTGACTTTGTACATGGAGGATGACAAACCACCACCCGCCGCAGTGGCGGGGATCAAGCTCTTGAACTGCATGCTGTTTTGATCTTTCCTGGCCCACTTGCCTAGCATGGCTGCCCCCTGTCCGCTGCGATGGCTCGAACGGCATCCACAAACACCTCTGCACGGTGTACGTAATTCTTGAACATATCCAGACTTGCACACGCAGGGCTTAGCAAAACACAATCACCCTCTCGGGCTTTGCTCGCAGCCATCTGGACAGCCAGTTCCAAGGTAGCGGCTGTTTCACAAGGAATCTGCGTGCTTGCGAGAGCGCTCATGATGTTGTCAGCGTCTTTGCCAATCAAAATCACATGTTTGCAATAACTTGATACGGGCTGTACCAGTGGCGCGAAGTCCTGTCCTTTGCCATCCCCACCAGCAATCAATACGGTCGGCTTGGCCAAACCGTTCAATGCCGCCACAGTGGCTCCAACATTGGTGCCCTTGCTGTCATCGAAATAATCGACACCATCTATTTGCACAACATGTTGTACCCGGTGAGGCTCACCTTGGTAGCTGCGCAAACCATGCAACAACTTGGCCATTGGCATACCCAGACCTTGGCACAAGGCCAAGGCAGCCAACGCATTGCTTGCATTGTGCAAGCCCACCACTTGCAGAGCCTCGGTCGGCATCAACAGCTTTTGGCTGGGCTCTGATTCCTCCTGCTTTTTGCGGCGAGCGGATGTCTGCACCTCTTGGTCTCCAACCAATTGCGCCAGCCACAACATGCCGCCTTCACGAATCAGGCCAAAATCATTGATATCAACAGGTGCACTCGTACCAAAAGTAATGGGCTGTGCCCCGGTCGGTAAATTGACATTGGCTACCAATGAATCATCCCGATTCAGGACGCATACGCCATTCTCCGAAAAGATTCGGAATTTGTCTTCGGCGTACTCCTGCATGTCAGGATGCCAGTCCAGATGATCTTGAGTGATGTTGAGTACGGTCGATGCATCGAACTTCAAACGCTTGGTCCAATGCAACTGGAAACTTGACAGTTCAAGTACCCACACTTCGGGCAAGTCATCTGCTTCCAATTGTTCACGCAAAGCGTCCAGAGCAGCCGGACTGATATTGCCCGCAGCAACTGCCTTTTTTCCAGCGAACTGAGCGAGGCATTCCACCATTCGAGTTGTGGTGGTTTTCCCGTTGGTTCCGGTAATACCTACCACTTGCGGTTTGTAGTTTCTACTTTGCTGCAAAGCCTGGAGTGCATCGGCAAACAGGTCAAGTTCAGAATCAACGGAAGTGGCATGTTCCGCAGCGTGTGCAAGCACCGCGACCATCAGAGGATGAGAGGGTGGCAACCCGGGTGATACCACCACACGGTTGAATTCCCAATTCAGATCGCCTACCGAATTGAACACGCGCACGTCGGGCTGAATGGATTGCAACTCCTGCAATCCTGGAGGCGTTTCGCGCGTGTCAATAACAGTCAACCGGGCGCCTTGCGCAAGCACCCAGCGCGCGCAAGCCAAGCCAGACTCACCGAGTCCGACTTGCAAAACCGATTGATCAAGAAGCAAATTCATTCGTTTCAACTCAATTTGAAAGTCATTTCAACGCAACTTCAGCGTAGACAAACCAATCAACACCAGAATCATGGTGATGATCCAGAACCGAACCACTACCTGGGTTTCTTTCCAGCCACTTAACTCATAGTGATGGTGTAGCGGCGCCATTCGGAAAACCCGTTTCCCACCGCTGTACTTGAAATAGAGCACTTGAATCATGACCGAGAGGGTCTCCGCCACAAACACACCGCCCATGATGAACAGCACCACCTCCTGGCGAACAATCACTGCAACCGTGCCCAGCGCACCACCCAAAGCGAGTGCACCCACATCACCCATGAACACCTGTGCCGGGTAAGCGTTGAACCACAGGAAAGCCAAGCCAGCACCAGCGATGGCTGCGAGGAAAACAGCCAGCTCACCTGCGCCCGGAATGTATGGCAGCAGCAAATATTTCGAGTACACCGCATTACCGGCTACGTAGGCAAAAATCGCCAAGGCGGACGCCACCATCACTGTGGGCATAATCGCCAAGCCATCCAGGCCATCGGTCAAGTTCACCGCATTACTGGTACCCACGATCACAAAGTAAGTCAGAGCGATAAAACCCCAAACACCCAAGGGGTAGCTGATCGACTTGAAAAAGGGTACGATCAGATCCGCATTGTTGGGTAGGTGCATTGAAAAACCGCTTTCAACCCAGGCCACAAAAATATCCAGAACTTCCTGCCCGCTTTGCGCAGATACAGCAAAAGCCAGATAGAACGCACAAATCAACCCCACCACGCTTTGCCAAAAATACTTCCATTTCGCCGGCAAACCCTTGGGGTTGCGATACACCACTTTGCGGTAATCATCGACCCAGCCGATCCAGCCAAAACCGAAGGTGACGAGCATCACCACCCACACAAAA
>NZ_LUJK01000057.1 GCF_001601825.1 Limnobacter sp. CACIAM 66H1
GAAGATGGCATTCTTCCCCAAAAATATGGAAGATCCAGAGTTCATGTGTTTGACAGAGCCTTGGCTTGGCTTTGGTTTGCCAGAGACCTTGATTGTTGATAATGGACTGGAAAATCATTCTCATGCGTTGAGCGGGCTCTTTCAGCACATGGGTTTAGCCATCAATCTAGAGTTCTGTGCAACGCGAAGCCCATGGCAAAAGCCGCATGTGGAACGATTCTTTGCCGCCGCAGCAACGTTTCTAAAGTCACACGCGGGGAGAGTGACAAAGCCAAGAAAAGGCGAAACTCAAACATCTACAGATGAGTCTGCCGTTCTTACTTTTTCTGAACTTCGATCCTTCTTATATCGTTGGGTGGAGGAGATTCATAACAAAACTCCGCACAGTCGTACCAAATTAATTCCTCGCGTTGAATTCGAGGCCGGTATGCGTTCTTGCCCCCCTTTTCGGATACCTGTAAGCGCAGAGCTTTTCGACTTCTGTGCTACTCGTGAAATTCATAGGACTGTTGGCCCACATGGCGTGTCGCTGCATGGCTTAACTTATGGTGGCCATAATTTACACGAGCTAAAGAAAAGGACCGGTGAAAAATTCAGCGCACGGATTCGCTATAGCCCGGAGAATTTATCAAATATTTATGTGTTCGATACAGTCCGCAAGGAGTGGTTGAAGGCGTTTTGCACTGATCAGAAATATTCACAAAACTTGAGTCTTGCAGAGCACAAATCAATCATGCGATTCAGGGATCATCAGCTTGCAAACTCGGGATCAAGAAAAACCTTGGTTGAATCAAGAGTACGACTTTTAAATGATATCCGCAATTCAGTACGTTCTGGTAAGCGGCTCAAGCTCAGCAGCAAACACATGCTTGAGAAGCATGTCAAGGGTGTGAAGCCCACGTTGATTGAGCAGGAAATTGATCGCCAGGTCGAAGAGATATCCTTGCCAGATTTCAGTTTTGATCCAAGAACAATTTCCAACGTTAAAGTCATTCAGGAGCTTCGCTAATGAATCATTTAGTTGGATCCTCGAGCTTCAGTGATGCTTCGTCAAGTGGCAAAGTGTCTTGGGTTTATGACATTGATGACAATTTTGATGGACATCAGCTGTACCGTTTTTGTGGCTTCAAAGGGGAGTCGATTGCGGGATGGAAAAAAATTGCGAGAATGGTAATTCTGAATTCGGCAATAGTGGAGACGGTTTCGCAGGCCAAAAAGCGCATCGCACTATTTGACACGCGGATTGAGCCCCAAGGATTACGAATTATTGGGAAAAGTGGTACTGGAAAATCGACCGCGATACGTTTACTGCTGTCAGAACTGCAGGATCCTACTGTGGTTGATTTTCAAAACGACAAAATTGCACATCACGTTCGCTTAATGAAGCGTTCAACGCGTTTAAGTATTGTCAGAGAAGGGCTGCAAAAGTTCGGCCACCCTTTGGGTGTCAGGAATATCAATTCTCAAACTTTCGATGTCAAGTTAGAGCTTTTTATAAGAGCCCTTGAGCAGGCGCAAACGCGCGTTTTGTTAATCGATGAGGCCCAGAATGTCTACGCATGTTCTCGAGGTAAAAACCAAAAATCCAATTCCGAAAATGAAATCACAGATTTGATTTGTTACATCAGCGATCGACTAAGAATCCCCGTTGTATTGGTCGGTCACCCAGAGCTGGCAAAGCTTGAAGAGTTCGATGTCGGCTTGGCTTCAAGAGTGCGAACCACCGTGCTGATGCCGACTCTCAATGCTGATCTATGGCAAGAGTCCCTGGAAGCTTATCTGCATGCCCTGTCCGAGTTCGGTGATCCAAGTCCTTTGGTTGAGCCGAAATGTTTTCAGAGGATTAAGGCCCATGTTGATGGACAGCAGAGGCAGTTGAAAAGGTTGATTTCGGAAATTGCTTTGCATTCCATCGAGCATGGCATCAAGAGGATGGATCACCAGGTCCTGGACACTGCCATCAATGCGTTAAAAAAACACGAGATCGATAATGAGAGTGGGCAGCTTTTATGACCTTGGTATTCCCCGAAAGATTCGCGGATGAATCAGGTTATGGCTACATACAACGCGGATTGGAGACAAACGGACTCAGTTGGGGTTGGTTAAGGTCGAAAACGGGCATTGCGGCTGGGATTTTGCCCAGCTATGAGAAAGCAGCAGCGATCATGGATTTGTTCCATGGAAGACTTTTTGAACATGACTTTTTGAGCAATCAAAAACGCGACGATGGGCGAAGCTATTTGAGGTATTACAAACACGAATTTCTTGGTCGTTGGCAGGTTTTGGGTCGACACCAGAAGGTCTGCCCAAAATGCCTCATTCAGCGAGGATACGTTAGGAAGCTTTGGGATATGGATTTGGTCAGTGTTTGTCCGGTTCATCGAACTCGCTTGATTCGTCAGTGTGCGAACTGCAATTGCGAGATTAGCTGGTTTAGGAAATCACACTGCTTTTGCCGGTGTGGTCTTCCGTTTACAGATCAATTGATCTCTGGAAATCCCAGCGAATTTGAGATTTTGTGGTCAGGCTGGCTAGAGCAGAGGCTTGATTTTGATTGCTCTGCCGATCTGTCGATATTCAGGGGCCTTGAACACTTGAGTCTAGGGCTGACATTTCAAGTAGTGAAAATATTGGGGTTAGGTGTGATTCAAGGTGATTGCAGCTTGCGATCGCTTAATGCCCACTGCCGGGCGGATCGAGTTGCCGATGTTATCCATACCGCAGTAATTGCTTTAGAAAACGCTCACCATGCGAACTCAAAATCCAAGGTGGACTTTACTCATCAACAGGAATTAGGTTACGAACGTCTATTTCAAGCCGCAGCGACTTTGAGGGAGGTCAGTCATTTATCGACCTTGTACGAAAAGCTAACAGGACGAGCTCCGCAAAAAACTATGCACGGATCAAAACAACTAACTTTGAATCTTTCTTATGACTAATTCCAATAGCCATCACGAATTATTGAGGCTCCTACCACAGCCAAAAGAAGCGGTGCTTTCTTGGCTTACCAGGTTGTGTATTGGGTATGCTGAAACGCCAGCGGGTGTATCGGAATATTTGGGAGTCGGGATTGGTGATTGCGTTGAAACAAAGGTGACAGATTGCTCAGTCGATCGAATCTTACACGTTACGAAATACAACAAAGACATTTTTCAGCTAAGTCGTCTTGTTTCTAAAAATGTTGATCAAATGGGGGTAAGCAGAAACTTTTTCATGGTTGCGGAAATGGAGTCTCATCTTAGGTTTAGGTTCTGCCCGAAGTGTATGCAGTATGATTCGATTCCAAATTTCAAGGTAGATTGGTGCTTTGATTTTGTACGCTTTTGTTTTAATCATAAGTGCCTTTTGGAAAGTAGTTGTCCGCACTGTAAAGCCGATGTTTATCTTCCATATCGCCTTCAGAATAGATCAAAAAAGTCAGTCGAAATCGTGTGTTTATCCCAGTGCCAAAAGTGCGGTTTGCTTCTTTACAAGACTAATCCGGTGCAATGCAAAGAATTGGCCAAATACCCGAAAGGAAGCGAACAACTTGAACATTTGCGTAACGGAATGGCTGTTATGGCATCTTTGGTACACGGTTACGGAAAAACTCGAGAGACAGGGCGAAGAATGAGTCTTGATGAGGTTGGTGCTTATATAAAAAAAGGTCTTTGTCCAAACACTTATTCAAATCTCAACCCGTCAATTTATAGGGAGAAGCGCTGAATTTCGCTTTCTTTAATATGTTTTTTATCAATTAAATTGACATGTGTTTTACGTTGATATCGCATAGTTCGATTGGTGGTTAGTCGACAAATCAAGTGGTTGAAATTATTTTTCGGACCTTTGTACTTAATTCAACACTGAGGTTTTACATCATGCATTTCTCTCAGTTCTCTGAGCTAGCGACCGAGTTAGGGTTGAGTCAAATAACTCTTTTGTCATGGACGGGTATCAACAAAGGAGCGCTGAATTCGGCCCGCCGGCGTGGAGCATTCACTGGCGACAATTCAAATTTGCTTACGGGTATTCAATTCATGTTGAACACCATAAAGGCGGCTAGCCTTTCGTCAGATGCAGTTAATTTTGATCATGGTCGGTGGCTGTCAAGTTGGATGGAGGAACCAAACCCTGCACTTGGCTATTTAGATCCCAAAGAACTGTTGAACACATATGATGGGCAAGCTAAGGTTTTAAATTTGTTGTGTGCGATTTTGCACGGAGTTTATCAGTGACGTAGGTGAACGCTTTTTTTTTAGAGTACTGATTTAGGTCTTCTCTGAGTGTATAAGTCCAAATCAGTCTTCACCTATTGCGGAGTACCCTTTCTATCATTTAAATTACCTAAGATATACGTTGAAAAATTCTCAAATAGAGATTTTTTCGTATTCTCCCTGTGACTAAATTGGGCATCCGCAATACCAAATTATGAGCGCAAAGCCAAAAGAAAAAACCGTGATCCCTATCGCCCAAGCGCCTGTCTCAGGAGATAAGAATCAAACTAAATCAGTCGACTTACTTGACCGCCGTGCCACACCCGAAGTCGTTGTTGCATTCATGGGGGCGGTTGGATGTGGGCTCGCTAGAATAATCACAGAATTCGATGATCAGCTTAAAGCACTCGGGTATCGAGTTATCCGAATCAAGTTGAGCGAGTTCATCAAAGCGCAAGCAAAGACTGGTGCTATCTCGATTTCAGCCGAAGAAGCCTCTGTTGCGTATTTGACTAATCAGAGCGGAGGAAACCAATTGCGCGAAGCTCATGGTTGTGAAGTGCTCGCGCAATTTGCAATTAGCCAAATTAGCCGACATCGTTTGGCAATCGACAAAGAATGTTCCGATCTTGCTAAGGCGCCGCCAAGAGTCGCATATTTGGTCGATCAAATTAAACATCCAGAGGAAGTGCATCTATTCCGCATGGTGTACCGAAGCGCGTTTTACCTCATTGGCGTGATGAGTACTCAAGATCATCGCTTCTCTCGCCTTACGGATACGGGACTTCGAAAGGAAGATATCGAGTCCATAATTGCGCGCGATCGGAAGGAATCAAGCAAATTTGGGCAACAGCTAGAGAAAGCATTTAAGCTTGCAGACTACTTTATGCATCATCCACTCGGAGATCAAGAGCTGATCCCGGAGCAAACTACACGATTTATTAATCTAGTTCATGGTCATAACGGCATAACACCAACCAAACACGAACACGCTATGTATGTCGCGCACTCGACAGCTTTGAAGTCAAGCTGTTTGTCTCGCCAAGTTGGTGCCGTCATTACTGATAAAAGCGATCGTATTATTGCGGTTGGAGCCAATGATGTACCAAAATACGGTGGTGGCCTTTATTCAGCCGATCATGGCCATGAGTATGACGATCGTTGTTTTAACCATAGAAAAGTTTGCGAAAACGTTGCACAAAAGCTGTTGCGTAAAGCTCAAATCAAGAGCGGCATAGAGAAGGAGTTGCCGACGATTTTTCCAGATGAAAAAATACAACAAGCCGCGATGGCCAAGATCGACGAAATTGTTGAACTGGTATTTTCCGAATCAGGCATCCCCGATTTGATCGAGTTTTCTCGCGCGGTACATGCCGAAATGGATGCATTAGTTTCGTTATCGCGTGGAGGCGGCGGTTCGACGATTGGAGGTAATTTATACACCACGACCTTCCCTTGTCATAACTGCGCTCGCCATCTCGTGGCCGCTGGTATCGAAAAGGTGTATTACATTGAACCGTATGAAAAAAGCTTAGCGCCTGAAGCACATAATGATTCGATTGAGGTGCTCGACCACGATTACAATACGGAAAATTTTCCACCACTAAACAAGGTGAAGTTCATCCATTTTTCAGGTGTAGGTCCAAGGCTTTATTCAGATCTGTTCCTGCGCGAACGCGGCAGGAAAGATGACAGCGGTAAGCTAATCGAGTATTCATCCACGGCTCAGAACCCGCCGAATCGAATTATCAAAGAATACATCGACTCCTATCGAACCTTTGAGACGAAAATCGCGTCAATTTTTGTAAAAGAGTTTCCGGCATCGGATGCGGATAGCCAGGCAAAGCAATGAGTGGTGGATACGACGTATTAGAAAAAAATTTCTTTGGCGAACTTTGTGTGTTATTTTGGTTTAAAATCGGCAGGCTAAAAATTTTAGGTGAGTATTGATCATGCATTTGACGGAGGTTCCGGTGAGTAACAAACGTCACGAATCAAAGCAGTTAACACTTGACTTCGATGCAAAAGACAATGATTTGCGAGCAAAAGCCCCCATTTCCGACCTTCGTCTCGTGATTGATAACACATTCATCGCTCAGCAAGCAGAAGCGGAGTTGGAGCCTAATTCACCCGAAATCTCCAAAATTATCCGTAGTCTTGGTGAATCTTTAAGTTGGTAAAATTTCCGATAACGTGAGGTAGCACATCTCAATTGGATACAAGGCCGACTAACCTACTTCTGTGAAGCGGTATTTGCGGTAAATATCTATCCTATCTTCTGTGACCGATATCAAGACACTAGCCACCATTCCCTTCTTAGTAGCCTAACATATAGATAAAGTAGTGCTATTCACACAATCCGTGTGTTTCGCTACGCCATTTCAATGGTACATCTACGTCCGTTAAACATACCAATTGCTAGTCAAGACCGAGATTTTTCATACATGTAACAAATTCTTGAGGCGTTAGCCGCTCAGATCCTGTGACACGAGGGGCTCGACTCGCCAGCTCAGCGCTGTTTGTTGGCTTGGGACAGGACCGACGCTGCCAGTTCTTTCGTCTCTTTGGCGGATCGGTCGTTGGCCAAAACGCGTGCGGCCTTGTCTTCCATCTTGGCACCAGTTTGTTTGTCGCCGCTGCGCTGCGAAAGTGCCGAAGCTGCGAGGCTCTTGGCCACTTGTGACGAATTACTGCTTTTCAGCGTTTCTGACGCCAGCCGACCAATTCGTGAGGACGTCTGTTTTGTGTTCTTGGACATTGATGCTCCTTTCACATCAGGATTTGGAACCAGGCCGGAACGGCACCACCTTACTGCCCCGGGCTGGTTGGTCATCAACCTGCTTCTTGGGCGCTTTCAGTCGCGCAAACTCCACGACATTCGCTTTGCCCTGAAAGTAACCTTCAGGCAATCCGGCGAGTGCTTCCACGTCGCGCGCAGCCAGTCCGATGTGTCTCGGGATGGCTTCCAAAGGCATGACCTTCTCTTCGACCAACAGATCGATGGTGCGACGAAGCAGACGTGGCTGCTCTGGTAGACGATCCTCGTCTCCAGGTTCCGATTTCGCCCCCCACCGAGCAGAGCGACGCTTGAAAAGCATTAGAGCGCCATCTTCATCCAGTAACTCAAGCGCCTTCAGTCGCATGATGATCGCCGCCGCCGACACGCCCCAACGTCGCTTCAGCAACAGCAAGTCATCCAGGGTCGGTGGCACGCGAACTTCGCTGGCAAACGTTTCGGCGGGCAGCAAAAAGGCGCCTGCGAAACGGTGTGCCTGCGCTTCCATCATTTTGTGGCGCGCGTTGTCTGTCGTGCGCTGAATGTGACGATGCAGGATCAGATGCCCGACCTCATGGGCAAGATCGAAGCGACTGCGGTACCCATTGTTTTTGTCGGCGGACAAAAGAATGAGCGGTCGCCCCAATGTTTCACTCCAAGCCGATAGCCCTTCGATCTGAGCAATGCCGGTTTCTTCCCGGACAACGATCACTCCAGCGCCTTCCACTGCCAGCGCCAGGTCTTGAATCGCTGAACGGCCCAAACGCCACAGGTCCCGGCATTCGCTAGCAGCCTTCTCGATGTCCTCGTTGGTGATCTCTTCTGGATCGGTGTAATCGCGAGCGGGCAAATTGACATCGGGGTAGTCAACGTACTCCATCAGGGCAACCGCCACGTCCTGGGCCCACTCAAGGCGGGCCTCCAGCATGGCTCGTGCAGCGACGTGTGCTGACGCATTGCTCCGAAAAAGTGGCAACGACAATTTCGCTCCAGGCGCACGCGTAAACCATTCCGGCGTGACATTGACCACGCCAGCAAGGCGTTCAAGTGCGTCACGCTCGGGCGCTTGCGATCCTGCGCGCCACTTACTGATGGTCGCCGAAGACACATCGACCATCGAGGCCAACTGGACTTGAGTCAGACGACGGGCCGCAAGAATTTGGCTAAGTCGATCTTTCTGAAATCCTTGTACACCGCCCCTGCTCATGATCCTGTTCCATCTTTGTCTTGTTGTTTGCCAATGTTCTTCTTCAGCTTGGGCACAGCCAAATCGTCCTGGCCTGCTGTCGACTGCTGGTCGTAGCGCTTGATGAATGCGTGAATGGGTTCCCGGAAAAGCCACCCTTGCATGTGGCGATCTGGGACCGCAATTTCGATGGAGATGGGTGTTTCCGGCTGGCTGTGCAGCGATCCCGCAAAGCAGGCGACGACAAATACAACCGCTTGGGATGGCTCTACGTAACCTGAAAAGAGTCCGGGTTGAACCAGCGGCTCGATAGCCGCATTTGCCAGTGACATCTGTTTTCGGGTTTCACTACGCCGGCCGCTGTTCCATACCCCGTACTTGGTGTTGAACCGCGCCAATGTGAAGATCCCAGCTCGGCCCGTGACGATCTGATTGCCGCGCAGCGGTGAGGGAGATGCGTCCGCAACGGCGAGTGCACGATGGAAGGACTCATTCATATGGAAGTGGCGCAACTGCCCCACCACGCTGGGCAAGTGCCCGTCATCCATCCCTCGCGCTGCAGCATAGGCACGCTGAGCGCCGACCAGTTTAGCTTCCTCGAGGCCCATGACAAGCTCTCGCGGGATATTCCTCACGAGTAGGTCATGGATCGTCTGTTGGTTTGAGAAGCTCATCAGTACTCCCGCATATAAAATAGGTGCTAACATGGAATATATCACCAAATAATTTCGTTTAACACGTATTAATTCAAAAAATCAATTGAAAGCCGATTGGAATTGCACCGTCCTATGTTTCATGTAGGCTATTTAGGCTGGGTGTTTCTTTCTACGAAGTGCGTGAGCGAATAGTTCACGTGAATAGAACGATCTAGAAAGATTTGCGAAGTCAAATTTGTTGATGAATAAGTTTATTAAAATCAATAGGTTACAAATTGATTTTAAAAAATGACAAGTTAGATGAATGAAATTCCGGCAAATGACAAGTTAGATGAATCTCGAAGGGAATATAAATTGAAGACCAGCGAACAAGACCCGCTCAAGGCTTAGGTTCACAATGACAAGTTAGTTGAACGTCAACAAAAATACCCAGTAAAGCAGCAACATCATGCTGGAGTTGTTCTTGAGGCACTTGCACAAATACCTCGGCCAACGCTTCGACCAGTTCCCTGGCATTGCCAGGTATTTCGAGCAGCGCCCACACAGCTTGTCCCACCCTGTTCAATCGCCAAATGGTGTGTTCTCCGGCTTGCCACAAAAAGGCAGATTGTCCGATACGGCGCAAGGCTGCGGTAGGCGCTCGCTTGAACACTTGCTGAGGGTTCACAGGCCTGTGGGCGTGTGGTGTTGGCGGTGTCCAGCCTTGGGCGGGCTTCACCGGAACGTCAGGATGAATGGCTTCGTCACCACCAAACGCCTTCCGAAGCAGCTGTACGGCTTCTTCCAGGTTGCTGTACACCAGTCGAACACAAGTGACTTTGCCCAAAACTGCCTGTGTTGTTGCCAAGGCTTCGGCAGGCGTATCGAACTGCCCCATGTTCTGTTCAAGCGCATAGAACAAGGCATCGTCCTCGTTCATGGTGTGCAGGCAGGCCGCGGTGTCGATTTGCCGGTCGAGCACCACGATTGCACCAAGCGGCAGGCGCGTTCCGTTTCCAGCCAGGTTTGTAGTGCACAGGTAGCCGTAGCGGTTGTCGTGTGGCCCCAGGTGTTGTCGTGCAAATTGTTTGAAGTGTTGGCTTGCCTTTGCCGGCAGGGGGAGGCGCAAACGTGGTGCCACGCCCAAGGCCACCCCTTCTCCAAGTGGGCTGATCGGCAATACATCGTCGCAGAAAATTTGCAAGTCTGGCTCCGCGCAAAGTCTTGCAATCAGCGTGCTTTTACCCGCCCGTCTCGGTCCGGTAATTGCGATAAGCCGGTTGCCAATGGCGACCGCGCCCGCATGCAATGCGATCGGGTTTTGGCTTTCCTCAATATGTGCCTCAAGTACATCGGCCATCACGGCACACAGTGCACTGGCTGTGGGTAAACCAATGAGCGGCTCTTCGACGTAAACGGATTCGACATCAAATGTAGAGGGATTGTTTTGATTTTTGGCTACCCTGGTGATGCAGCGTTGCAGGCTGCCATCGTCTTCAATGGCTGCGGAAGTGTATTTCCAGCTGGGCGCAAGCTGTGCGATGCCATCGAGCAAGGCCGGCTCGTCAGGCAGGATCACGTAGCCTGCCACGCCTTTGAACCTGAACAGAAGGCAGGCATGGCTTTGTTTGGTCACAGCATTCACCGCTTAGAAGCGGATATAGAACCAGGGGCGGCTCACCCGCGAATACCGCGAGTATCGGGAGTATCTCGAATATCGGCTTGGGCGCGATGGCCGGGAGGAACGGTAGCCCCGCCCATATTGAGTGTGGTAACGGTCATATCGGGATGGCCGGGATTTTCGGCTGGGCCTGGAGCGACTGCCTGCGTGCGCAGTGGCCAAACCCACCATGGCAGGCGCGGCATACAAAGCCCCTACAGCCAGCCCTACCTTGGCCAACGCTGCCCGTCTTGCTTTTACTTTCTCATCGTCTGTGTGTGACATTTTACTTCCCCTGTCAATTAGGCCGCCTCGAGAATTGCGCCCCCCATTTGAAACGCAGCGCTTTGAAAAGTGCTGACAGGTTTGTAAGCCGGTTTGCATTCTTTACATAACTAAACATTTCAATTGATAATCGCACGAATAATTCACAAAAAAATAATCAAAAGCCGCCACGCTACAACCACACTTTGGGGACAAGGGTTTGAAGAACTTATTGATACTGGAAGACCATCCGACTTCGGCCATGGTCGTCGAGGAAATTATTGCTGCTGTTGTACCGGGCTTGAATACAAGGGTGGTTGATTCTGTTGAACAGCTACAGGAAATTGAGCCTGCTGACGTGGATTTGGTGGTTTCTGATCTGGTCTTGCCCAACAGCAAGCCGGCTGAAGTCATTGAATTGGTGTCTGAGCGTTTTTCCAGGTCACTGCGTATTTTCTTTACTGCCTTGGGCGATTCCAAAATAGAACGGCAGGTGGCCAACTCGGGTGCCTTGCTGTTGTCCAAAAGTCAGCATTACAAGGAATTGATGGTGCAGGTCCAAAGTTTTCTGAAACGCGATTCCGTCAACCTGAATTCAATTTCTCAACGGAACGAGTTTCAAAGCCTGATTCAGATGCCCGGCAGTCCAAAGCCTTTGACCATCAAACAGGCGCAGGTGATGGAACAGGTGTCCCTGGGTAGAACAGGCAAGGAAATTGCAAAGATATTGGGCATGAGTCCCGACACGGTGAATGCACACATCAAGGAGGCCTTTGGGCGACTGGGTGTTCAGAATCGCGGCGAGGCAGTGAGCAATTATTCGGTTGCAAGAAAGCTGGCGGCCCGCCTGCACGGGGAGGCTGCACTGGCCCACTTGCAGCCCAACGCCGATTAAACTGTTTGAATGAACCTGAAACGCTATTTGCTGGTGCGAATGATCACCCTGGGCCTGTTGTGCTGGGTGTTGATTTCTGCCTACGTGGTGTTGCGAACAGCCAATGAGGTTGACGATGCCCTGGCCAGCGACGCCACGCGCTTGCACGAGATGGTGGAGTACTCCATGTACAAGCGTCAAATAAATCCCGAAATCGAGGGCTCGCCTGTGTTGGTGGGCAGTCAGTATGGTTTGTTGCTGGCGCCTTATTGCATACGTTACGAGGGCTGGAACGGGCAGGTGCGACAAGAGGGTTGTGACAACCTGGTACGCCACCCGCTTGAAGCCCAGTTGATGCGAGTACTCGGCGTACAGATTGAATCGGAGCCCCGACCGGTTGGTTTGTGGGGCCAACCGTTTGGCGAGCTGTTCATCACCGCAGACCCCCAACTGGTGTTGGTCAAATTCTGGAACACGCTGCGAGACTTGTTGTTGTTAAGTACCCTGATCGTGGCCAGCCTTGCCGCCTTAACCTATGTGGTTATTGGTCGCGCCTTGCGGCCAGCGACAACCTTGGTAGAAAAAATCGACTCGATTGCCATTTCCGAGGACAGTCCTCCACCTGCACAACTTCCCGATGTGCAGCCCAAAGAGTTTGGCCGCATTGCGCAGGGCGTGAACCGACTGAACGATCGTCTGTGGAGCCTGACTCAAACCCGCCGAAAGCTGATGATGAAGCTGCTCAACGTGCAAGAAGATGAGCGGCGGGAGTTGGCCCATTTGGTGCATGCGGATTTGGGGCAGTCCCTGAGCCTGATTGCAGTGAATTGTGCCCAACTGCGCGCTCAACTGAAGGGGGGAGATGCTGAGGTTCAGGACAAACTCGAAGAAATCGAACTGCAAATCGAGGGGGCATTCGAGCGCATGAGGGCGGTGCTGGTGAACAAGTGCCCGCCTGTCCTGGAGGGGGCTGATCTTGGCATGGCCATTCAGGACCTGTGCACCCGATGGGAAATCAATTCGGGCAGTGGATGGACAGTGAACCTGAATCTTGACGCGGCTGCCCTTAATCGTCTGGACCAGGACCGCGCATTGTGCGTTTACAGAACTGTCGAGGAGTGTTTGGCCAATGTGCGGCGGCATGCAGCCCCGGGCGAGCCTGTGAATGTTGGCCTGGCACTGCAGGCCGGAGTGCTTGAATTGCGTGTTGAGAATGACTTGCCGCAGCCAGCGGGGACACAGGTGCCATCTGGTGGGATGGGCTTGAATTTATTGGCTGAAAGGGTACGGGTTCATGGTGGTGTATTCAAAGCCCAGCTTCAGGAAAACAAATTTGTGGTGTCTGCGAGTTTTCAAGAAAAAGGTGCCGCATGAACAACGCTGACCTGAATATTTTGCTGGTGGATGACCATGCTGTGGTGCGCGCCGGATATCGGCATTTGTTGGAAACACAGGGTGGTTTCAAGCAGGTGCGTGAGGCTGAGAGCGCGCAGGAAGCCTATGCCGCTTGCCAGAAAGATTTGCCCGCGCTGGTGATTTGCGACATCAGCATGCCCGAGCCGGTGGGTTTGAATCTGGTTCAGCGGGTGTTGGGGCGTTGGCCGGAGGTCAAGTTTTTAATGTTCACCATGCACAATTCAATCGAACTTGCGCGTGCATGTATGGAAGCCGGTGCCAAGGGATATGTCACAAAAAGTAGCCGACCGGAGGTGCTTTTGCGCGCCATTGGTGAGGTCCTGTCGGGACGCACTTTCATGAGTGCTGATTTGACCCGGTTGATGGCGCTCTCGCGATTGCGCGACAATCGGGGAGGGCTTGATGAGCTGAGCAGCCGCGAGTTCGAGGTGTTGTGTTTGCTCGTGGCCGGTCAGTCAGCCGAGCAAATTGGCGAGCTACTTTTTTTAAGTGCAAAAACCATTCACAACATTCACTATCAAATCAAAAAGAAGCTGCAGGTGAGCAATGACATTGAACTCACCAAGCTTGCGATCGGGTGGGGGCTGACCAGCCCTTCAATCACCCAGTGAAGTCGGGCAAAATTCCTGAGCGGCTTTCAGTACACTTATTTCATGGCAGGACCACCTGCTGTTTGTCATCACAACATTGGAGAAATAGACATGAGCTGGACCACCCCACAATTCGTAGATATGCGTTTCGGTTTCGAAATCACCATGTACATCGCCAACCGTTAATTGATTCCCGGTTGTTGCAGCAGTAAAAAGGAAGGCCAGGCAGAGTTGGCTTTCCTTTTTTTATGCCCGGCGCACTTGCTCGGCTGAATTCAAGGTCAGCTTCAGGCCTTGCTCAAGCAATGATCTCGCAATGGTCTCGTCGCCAAACCCGTAAGGTGCTGCGGGGGCATGATCGTACAACAAGCCCAAATAAAGATAAGCGGCGCCGTCGTTCGGGGCCAAGGCCATGGCGCGCTCAAGAGAAGCTTTGGCCTGGGCTTGAAAGTGAAGCGAGCAAAGGCCGCCCAATGATTTTGCATAGCCCGTCAGCACAATACCGTTCCAAAGAAGAACCTTTGCGTCGTTCGGGTATTGAAGGGCAAGTTCCTGTGTGGTTTCGGCAAGGCGACACAGCATGGCGTCGCGGGCACGACCAAAATCGCATCGAAGTGCCTCGGCCCAGGCGGCCTGCACTGTCTCTATATGGTTGGCTGGCGCCATTTCAGCCAGGGTTGGCCTGCTCGCAATGCCCCTGTCGATTACATTGAATACGCGTCTCATAGGTAACTCCTAAACCACGTTAATCACATTAAAGTGTTGCATGGTGGCAACCGTTTCATGGATTAACGCGGAAAATTCGTTTAGGAGTACAAAGGATTGAGTTTTTGTGGCTTTAGTTGATCTTGACGGTTCCTTTCATGCCTGCTTCTGCCTCAGACTGTCTGGAAAACAGGTCGTTGAAGTTGCCTGTCCTTATCGGAACAAACCACCACTGAACGGTCTGCCCCGGATACACTTCGACCCGCCGTACCGGACCGTAAATTTCGGCCAACGGTGTTTCACTGGCAGATCCGAGTACAACAACCTTGCGCGTGTATACCGAATCTGCAAGGCCATTGGAACCAAAGTAATAGGACTTTTCGCCTTTGTTGTGAATGTTTAAAACTGTCAGGGTGCCCGTTTCAAACTGCAGGGTGGATGGTGAAAATTTTTTCTCACCAGCCTGGTTGCTCAACTCTACAGTGAAGTACACAGGCTCCTGTTTGGTCAAATCTCCCGCAGCAAAAGCAATATGGCTCGCGCTGTTGAACAGTAAACCAGTGACCAGAATCGAGCCTGCAACAATCAACGAGCGTTTCATCGCTTACCCCGGTATATCCAGCGATCCCACGGACTTTGGTGACACCATCACGCCCCAAGGCATATTGCCCTCAGGGATGTCTTTGATCACGTTGCCAGTGGCGTAGTCCAACACCAGAATGTTGTTGCTGCGGCCACAGGCCACAATCAGTTGCTTGTCATCGGGCGTAAAGCTAAAGTGCCAGCAACGCTCACCCACCGGCATTTCTCGCTTGAGCTCAAGCGTTTTTGCATCAAATACCTGAATCGCTTTACCACGTGCCAAGGCCACCACAATCTCGGAGCCATCGCGGGTGTAGGTGACGCCATAGGGCACTTCGCCGGTGGCGGCTTCATTGATCACATTGTAGTTTTTGTCCAGGATCAGCATCTTGTTGCCGTATTCCAGGGTGACTACAAATTGCTCGCCATCGGGTGAACGCTTCACGCCGCGTGGGCGAATACCGTAGCTTTCGGTGTCGATCTGTTTGATTTTCTCGCCAGTTTCAATGTCGTGAACCGATACATTTTCATCGGCTTCATTGGTCACAATGATGTGTTTGCCGTCGGCAGAAAACTCAATGCCTTCAGTCTCAAACCCAGCTGTGATTTCCTTGATTTTCTCGCCTTTCACCAAGTCGATGATGGCCACTTGAGCGGGTAGTTCGTCGCCTTCCTCACGTTCTTTTTCAATGGCTTTGGCTTCGGCTGATCCGGGCTTTGGCGGAGGGCCGCCCTTGGAGGCAGGCTCATACGCTACAAATGCAAGGTTACCCAACACCCGCACAAATTCAGGGTTGATACCCACAGGCACACGGCGTACCACCTGGTTGGTGGCGGTGTCTACAATTGCCAGGTCTTTGGTCTCTTTCACGGCCACCACCAGCAGCTTGCCGTCTTCGGTCAAGCCCACACCACGGCCACCTTCACCCACATTGATTTCTCCGATCTTGGAATAATCGGCCAACGAGTAAATGGTCACTGGCCCGTCTTGGTGGGTAACGTAGGCCACTGCTTGTGGTGCAGCTTGTTCAACTGGGGCTGCTGCTTCCGGGGCAACTGCTTCCTCTTTCTTGGAGCAGGCCGCCAATGCCACAGCTAAACCCAACGCAATTGCGCTTGTTTTGAATTTCATGTTCTTGTCCTCTCCCTTCTAATCGTTCAACGCTATGGAAGTTTCCCTGTTTTGTCCCGGGAAGATTTCCTGAAATATGAATTGTCATTGTGACAGGTCATGTGGGCAATTCCCTCCAAACGTTGATTTAACGCCATTTCTGCAAGTACTTTGAACCTTTGTGACAGTTTGGTTTCAATACACTAAGCAATGTAACCCGTCATCCCTTTGTAAAGAAGTGCCGCCATGAAGTATGTACAAGAAAAACAAATCCGCACACCCGAGTCGCGTTTGGTGCCCCGTGTGGCGCTGTCTGCCTCCATGGGTTTTGCGGCGTACTGGACTTACCTTTACTTTAGTCAAACCAAACATATTTTCAGCCCTGCGTTGAAGCACCATGAGGCGTTGACCCAGCACGCGCATGAATTTACCGAACTGCGGTTGCAGGTGGCCCCAGGTGTTGAATTGGAGGGTTGGGTGCGCATGCCCAGTGGTTTGGGTGGAGCGGGCAGCAAAGCACCTTGCGCCATTTATTTTGGCGGTCGCAGTGAAGACGTGCGCTGGTTGCTCAATGAAGCGCAAGGTTTCAAGAATTTGCCCCTGGTGTTTTTCAATTACAGGGGTTACGGCAATTCCAAAGGCACGCCGACGGAAAAGAATTTGGTGGCCGATGCACGTGCCATTTACAAATGGGTAGCTGAACAGCCCTGGTGCGACCGCAATCAAATTTCTGTGATCGGGCGCAGCCTGGGTACAGGGGTGGCCATGCAACTCGCTGCCAGCACGCCCGTGCACAAGCTGGTGCTGTTTACCCCCTACGACAGCTTGATCAGCATTGCCAAAAAGAAAGTGCCTTTGGCACCGGTGTCGCTGTTGTTGCGCAGCAAGTTCAAATCGAATGAATGTGCCGCCAATGTACGTAATCCCACCTTCGTATTGTTGGCTGAAAACGATGAGGTGGTGCCGCATGATTCCTCATTGCGCTTGATGCAGCATTTTGCGGAGAAGCCCCTGGTGGCCACGGTGAAGGGCACCGACCATGTCAGCCTGCCGCACGATGCCGATGCGCAAGGGTTGGTCAGTCATTTCTTGACGACGTAGCTTACCCACTCCCTGTATTCGCTGGGTGTTTTGCCGGTCAGTTTTTTGAATGCACGTGTGAAATTGGCGCGGTCCTGGTAACCCACACGTTGCGCAATTTCATCCACATTCAGCTTGCTGGTCTCAAGCAACAGGCAGGCGTCGCGTTGAATCACCTCGCCCAATAAATCTGTAAAGCTTCGCCCTTCGTTCTGTAGCTTGCGCTTTAATGTGCGTACTGACATGTGCAGGGTTTCTGCCATGTCTTCAAGTTGTGGGTAGCGGCCATCTCGGCAAATCAGCAGGTTTTTCACGCGCCCGCTTAAATTGTCGCCCAGGCCCAGAGCAATCAATTCTTGCTCGCATTGCTGAATCACCATTTGTGCAGTGGTGGCGTTGGCGGTGGGCAAGGGCAGGTCTAGCCACCTGCCGGGAATTCGAATTTGATTGCCAGCTGCATTGAAACGGCACTTGGGCAGGCTGCTGGCATAGCTCGCATAATAGGGCGGCTCGGGCCAGTCAAACCACAATTCAATTCCGCTGGCCTCGCGCTTGCTGCCCATGGGGTTGAAGAGGCTTTCAAACAGCCGCCACACTTCAATCACAAAATTTTCAATCGCGAATTTGCGCACGGGTTCAAGCGGCATGGCTTCGCGCACATGGCACGTCAGGGTGCGTTCGTCTTCACTGGTGTCGATGGTGTAGAACGGCACTTTGGTGGGCAAAAAGCGAATACCCAGTTCAATGGCCTCACGCAGGGTTGCACAACTCATCAAACCAAAACCGATCATGCCCGCTTTGGTCAGGCTGCTTTGCAAACCCATGTCGATCGCAATGTGTTCGCTTTGAAACAGCGCCAGCAAATTCATCACGATGATGCCATGCTGGGCAGCAGCGATGCGGCTGTTGGGCACTTGCAACTGGGCCAGTGTCAGCCCGCTGTGTTCCAGAATTTGCTCGGCCGCAAAGCCGCGTTGCACTGCATAGTTCACGAAAAACAGCGGGTAGGCTTGCGCCACTGTAGTTTGTTCCAGCAGCCGAAGCTGCGGCAGGTC
>NZ_LUJK01000058.1 GCF_001601825.1 Limnobacter sp. CACIAM 66H1
CCACGGGAACTGAAATTGGCTTGCCTGTGTTTTTCACAGCCATGCCACGGCGCAAGCCGTCTGATGCACCCAAACAGATGGTACGAACCACACCGTCACCCAGCTGCTGCTGAACTTCCAGTGTCAGTTCGGAACCTTCCATGGTTAGCGCGTCGTACACTTTCGGCATGTTGTTGCGTGAAAACTCAACGTCAATCACCGCGCCGATACACTGTACGATTTTTCCTTCGTTTGTCGCAGTACTCATCGTTATTTCCTTAATTCAAAATCGTTCCGAACATCCGCTTACACAGCCGCTGCGCCGCCGACGATCTCTGCCAATTCTTTGGTAATGGCAGCCTGACGGGCTTTGTTGTAGGTAAGTTGCAGTTCACTGATCACATTCTTGGCGTTGTCTGACGCTGCCTTCATCGCAACCATACGTGCTGATTGTTCTGAAGCCATGTTCTCTGCCACTGCCTGATACACCAATGCTTCGATGTAGCGCAGCAACAAATCGTCAATCACGGCCTTCGCATCCGGCTCATAGATGTAGTCCCACGATGTGGAACCCTCATCGGCTTGCAGCCTGTCGCCACCCAAGGGCAGCAATTGCTCGAACACGGCTTCTTGCTTCATGGTGTTGACAAAGCGGGTGTATGCCAAATAAACAGCATCCACTTCGCCCGCAACATACGCGTCAAGTTGAACCTTGATCGCGCCGATGAGTGCCTCCAGATGGGGCTTGTCACCAAGACCCGTCACTTTGGAAGTCACATCAACACCAATACGGTTAAAGAAGCCAGCGCCCTTTGTACCGATTGCGGTTGCTCGTACCTTTGCGCCCTTGGCACCAAACTCCTGAAACTTGCTGGTCACCAGACGCAGAATGTTGGTGTTCAAACCACCACACAGACCTTTGTCCGTTGTCACAACAATCGCAGCCACGTTTTTGATCTCGTCGCGCGCCACCATGTATTCATGGCGGTATTCAGGGTTTGCCTTGGCCAGGTTGGCGCAAATGTTCCGAACTTTGTCCGCATAGGGACGAGCCGAACGCATACGGTCCTGGGCTTTGCGCATTTTGGACGCAGCCACCATTTCCATCGCCTTCGTGATCTTTCGCGTGTTTTGCACGCTCTTGATCTTGGTCCGGATTTCCTTCATTCCTGACATCGTATTTCCTCCAATGACTGGGAAGGCACTAGACCTTCCGAGTTATGCGGTGGGTACAATCAGATCGCTCTGATTAATACGCGCCAGTTTTCTTGAATGATTTCACGGCCTCGTGCAGCTTTGGCTCATCATCTTTCGACAACTCGTAAGTCTGCTCGATACGATCGATCAAGTCCTTGTGGCTTGTCTGCATGTATTGACGCAGAGAAACCTCGAAAGGAAGAACGTTCGATACCTCGACATCATCCAAATAACCATTGTTGATTGCGAACAGGGCCAGTGCCATTTCCCATGTTTTCAATGGGGCATACTGGGGCTGCTTCAACAATTCAACCACACGGCGACCACGTTCCAGCTGGCGGCGGGTCGCTTCGTCCAAGTCTGAAGCGAACTGCGCAAACGCAGCCAATTCACGGTACTGGGCCAAGTCGGTACGAATACCGCCCGACAGCTTCTTGACCACCTTGGTCTGCGCTGCACCACCCACGCGAGACACGGAAATACCCGCGTTAATCGCTGGACGAATACCGGCGTTGAACAAGTCTGTTTCCAAGAAGATTTGACCGTCAGTAATCGAAATTACGTTGGTGGGAACGAATGCTGTTACGTCACCGGCTTGAGTTTCAATCACTGGCAAAGCGGTCAGAGAACCGGTTTTGCCTTTGACTTCACCTTTGGTGAAACGCTCAACATATTCCGCATTCACGCGTGATGCGCGCTCGAGCAAACGGCTGTGCAGGTAGAACACGTCACCTGGGTAAGCTTCGCGGCCAGGTGGGCGACGCAGCAACAGGGAAATTTGACGGTAAGCCACAGCTTGCTTGGACAGGTCATCGTACACAATCAGGGCATCTTCACCGCGATCGCGGAAGTACTCGCCCATGGTGCAACCAGAGTAAGGAGCCAGGTACTGCATGGCTGCTGATTCTGATGCAGAAGCCACCACAACAATGGTGTATTCCATTGCGCCGTGTTCTTCCAGCTTGCGCAACACGTTGACGATGGAAGAAGCCTTCTGACCTACAGCCACGTACACGCAGGTAACGCCAGTGCCTTTCTGGTTAATGATCGCGTCGATCGCAACAGCGGTTTTACCAGTTTGACGGTCACCAATGATCAATTCACGCTGGCCGCGGCCAACGGGAACCATGGCATCAATCGCCTTCACGCCGGTTTGCAGTGGCTGGTCAACTGACTTACGGTCAATCACGCCAGGCGCCACTTTTTCGATCACGTCGGTCAGCTTTGCGTTGACTGGGCCCTTGCCATCGATGGGCACGCCCAATGCATTCACCACGCGACCGCGCAGCTCGGGACCAACAGGCACTTCCAGAATACGACCGGTACACTTGACCATGTCACCTTCAGAAATGTGCTCGTAAGAACCCAAAATAACGACACCCACGGAATCACGTTCCAGGTTGAGCGCCAAACCAAAGGTGTTGCCTGGGAATTCCAGCATTTCACCTTGCATAACATCTGACAAACCATGAACGCGGCAAATACCGTCGCTCACGGACACTACAGTACCTTGTGTCCGGATGTCGGCCGATGATCCGAGGCCTTCGATCCGGCTCTTGATCAGTTCACTGATCTCAGAGGGATTAATCTGCATATTGATTGCTCCAATTACGTTTGAGGGCCAAGTTAGGCTGTTAAAGCCGCCTTCATCGCGTTAAGTTTGCCGCGCACCGAACTATCCAAAATTTGATCGCCCACGGTGACGCAAACGCCACCAATCAGCGATTCATCCACCTGAACAGTCACGTTCAGTTTGGAGCCAAATTTCTTTTCCAATGCACCACGTACGTTTTGAACTTCAGCGTCAGTCATGGGGAATGCCGAAGCGATGATCGCGTCTGCAGAACCTTCATGACTGTTCTTCAATTCTTCGAACTGTCGAGCGATTTCTGGCAAGGCCAGCAAACGGCCATTTTCCACAAGCGCACTCAAAAAATTCGTTGCTTGCGCTTCCGCCGGTGTCTTGGTCAGTTCAACAAACACGCTCAGCACTTGCTCGTCAGTCAACTTTGGGTTGCTGACCAGCAATTTGATGTCTGCGTTGCTTGCGACTGCCGACCACGACTGTAGCCAATCACTCCACTGGTTCAGGTTTGAGGTTTTAGCAACATCAAACGCTGCCTCAGCGTAAGGACGGGCGATGGTGGATAGTTCGACCATTTTGTGTTTCCTTAAGCTTTAGGCTTACAGTTCCGCTTTCAGTTGATTCAGCAAGTCTGCGTGGGCCTGGGCGTTCACTTCCTTTTTCAGGATTTGTTCAGCGCCTTTCACCACGAGAGTTGCCAACTGATCGCGCAACTGGTCACGGGCACGTTGTGCTTCGTTCGCAGCTTCCGCTTCAGCCTGCGCAAGAATTCGCTTGCGTTCAACTTCGGCTTGTTGTTTTGCCTCTTCGATAATCTGCTGGGCACGCTTTTCTGCTTCGGCCAGGCGCTGCTGATTTTCAGAACGGCTAGCAGCCAGTTCCTGTTCAGCTTTGCGACCGGCTTCTGCCAAAGCCTGCTTACCACGTTCTGCAGCGGCCAAGCCGTCTGCGATTTTCTTTGCACGCTCATCGATGCTCTTGATCAGTGGAGGCCACACATATTTCATTGTGAAGACCGCCAAGATGAAGAAAACGACGAGCTGAGCAAACAGCGTTGCGTTTAAGTTCACGGCATGTTTCCTCTAAAACGCACGAATTGGACTTAAAACATTCGTGCGGTGTTGTTCGAAGGAAGTGGCTGTAAATTAACCAACAAATGGGTTAGCAAACGCGAACATCATCGCGATACCAACACCGATCAGGAACGCAGCGTCGATCAGACCGGCCAAAACGAACATCTTTGTTTGCAGTTCGTTCATCAGTTCTGGCTGGCGAGCAGAAGCTTCCAGGTACTTACCACCCATGATCGCGATACCGATACAGGCACCAATCGCACCCAAACCAATGATAATGCCGCAAGCAAGAGCTACGAAAGCAACGTTAGTCATGACAACTCCTTAAATTGAAAAATGAAAAATTAAAAAAACCAAAAACTAAAAATCGATCAGTGGCCCTGATGTGCCTGGCCAATGTAGATCAAGGTCAACATCATGAAAATGAAGCCCTGGAGCAACACGATCAGAATGTGGAAAATCGCCCAAATTGTTCCGGCCAACACGTGACCCAAGAAGGCAAACGCACCACCCAAGGACAACGCAGCAGCGCCACCCAGCAAAGCGATCAGCATGAACACCAATTCGCCTGCATACATGTTGCCGAACAATCGCATGCCCAAGGACACGGTTTTCGCGGCAAACTCAATGAGGTTCAATACAAAGTTGGGGATCCACAGCAATGGATTGGCACCGAAGGGTGCGCAGAACAATTCATGGACAAAACCACCGGCACCCTTGATTTTGACGGAGTAGTACAGCATGAGTACCAGCACACCGAGAGACATGCCCAAGGCGCCGTTCAAGTCGGCAGTGGCTACCACACGCATGTAGGGATCGCCTGGGCTTGCTGCAAAGCCCAGGTTGTACAACAGGTGGCCCCAGGCCATGGGAATCAGGTCAACAGGCACCAAGTCGAAGGCATTCATGACCACAATCCACAGAAACACAGTCAAAGCCAAGGGGGCAATGAAACTGCGATCACCATGAACAATGGCTTTGGATTGGTTTTCAACCATTTCCACCATCATTTCGACGAAGCCCTGGAAACGACCGGGTACGCCAGAGGTGGCTTTGGAGGCTGCCTTACGCAGCATGAAGATCACTACAAGACCAGACAGGATGGAGAAAAACATCGTGTCGAGATTGATCACTGAGAAATCGACGATAAATTTTTGCTTATCGGTAGCGAAATGCTGCAAGTGATGGACGATGTACTCTGAGGGGGTAAGCCCATTCGGTGAAGATGCCATACTTATCTCAAGAAAAATGCCAAAAAATAGCTTTTGAGGGTGACGACCGCTGTGAGGATCAAGGACCACCAAACAATGTTCGGATCAACTTGACTCGCTACAAACATGATTGCGATTGTTGCGCCAACCTTCAGGAATTCTCCGGTCAAAAACACGAAAGTTCCACCAATGGGCGTTTTGCTACCCAAGGCCAGGCGTGCGGCGAACAATGTGCTCGGCAACGCGACGGCTACGAAACCCCATGCGGCAGACTGCGCGTGATTTGGGGACACCAACAACATGAGGAGGCAAACTGCCACCCCGACGACCCATTGGAGTCCGACTATTTTCCACATATTTGCTGCGCTGCCACATTTGACCTTGATCGGATACGTGTTTTCCGCAAGGCTCACGTGTTTTTGACAAACCGCCAGATTATAGGGGTTTGTACGCCCCCTCGTCAAACGAAAACGGCTTATTTTTCACACCGATTTGGTGCAAAAGTTAAAGCTCTTCTTTGGGAAAGCCGATGCGCTCCAGCACACCGTCCAGCTCATCCAAATTATTGAATTTAATAGTAACACTGCCCTTGCCATTTGCATTGGCTTTTAACTGCACAGCGCTGGCCAACCAGTCGGCCAAACCTTCCTCGAGACGACGTACATCCGCTGTTTGCCTGGGTTTGCTGGCTTGGCGATCACCATCACTGGCCCAGTCATTGACCAACTTTTCCGTTTCCCGAACCGACAAACGCTTGTTAACTACTTCGTTAGCGCAGGCAATTTGCTCGGCTGTGGTCAGCGCCAACAAAGCACGGGCATGGCCCATCTCAATGTCGCCAGCCAGCAACATGGTTTGAACCGGCTCAGCCAGGTTGAGCAGCCGCAACATGTTGCTTGTTGCACTGCGGGATCGACCGATCGCACGGGCAGCATCTTCATGGGTCAAACTGAATTCACGAATGAGCCGCTGCACACCCAAAGCTTCTTCCAACGGATTGAGGTCTTCACGTTGAATGTTTTCGATCAGAGCCATGGCCAAGGCGGATTCGTCGGGTACTGCACGGACCAGAACGGGCACTTCCTCCAGTCCTGCCAATTTGGAGGCGCGGAATCGGCGCTCACCTGCGATAATTTCGTATTTTCCAGAGCCAATTGGACGAACCAGAATGGGTTGCATGATGCCCTGACTTTTAATGGACTCCGCCAACTCCATGAGCGAGGATTCATCCATTCGGGAGCGAGGTTGATACTTGCCCGCCTGCAGCTTTCCCAAAGCCAAGGTCATGACTTGTTCACCCATGTCCTTGTTGGCATCGTCACCTGAAGGGCCCAATAGGGCCTCCAAGCCGCGGCCCAGGCCTTTGCTACGTTTAATTGCGTTCATATGTTCTTCTGCTGAATATAGTTATGCCGCGGCTTAGGCGGCAATCGGCAAGCCCAAGCGATCGACCATTTCATTGGCAAAGTCCAGATAAGCCTTTGCACCTTTGCTGGTTTTGTCGAACAACACACCGGGAACCCCGTAGCTGGGCGCTTCGGCCAAACGCACATTGCGAGGAATGATTGTTTTAAACACTTTGTTACCAAAATGCTTTTCCAGCTGGGCCGAAACCTGCTGCGCCAATGTCATCCGGGGATCGTACATCACGCGAAGCAAACCGATGATCGTGAGATTGGGATTCAGGTTTTTACAAACTTGCTTGATGGTATTGACCAAATCACTCAGACCTTCCAGCGCATAGTATTCACATTGCATCGGAATGACTACGCCGTTGGCACAGCACAGGGCGTTCAAAGTCAGCAACGACAAAGCTGGTGGGCAATCGATCAGAATGAAATCATACTGATCATCCACTTCCAGAATGGCTTCCCGCAATTTGATTTCACGGTTTTCAAACTCGACCATTTCGACTTCTGCACCGGCCAATTCGCGGTTTGCCGCCAACACATCAAATTCGCCTTCTGCGCGAACTGTGGCCTCGGCCACACCCACCATGCCTACCAACACCTGATAGACCGTGTGCTTTACACTGCGTTTGTCAATGCCGCAACCCATCGTGGCATTGCCCTGGGGATCCAGATCCACCAGCAACACCCGCTGTTTGGCCATGGCCAAACCCGCAGCCAGATTCACCGCCGTGGTGGTTTTTCCCACGCCACCTTTCTGGTTGGCTATGCAGAAAACTTTCGCCATCTTCTTGTCCTGTGAATGAATGCTTTGATTTTAGCGTTTAATCATGAACAAGTGCCTTGCTTCGTCCAAGAATGGCACTTCAATTGGATGAAGCGCATCAATTCGCCAATTCTCCGGAACATCACTGTCCACTTCCACCTTGCCTTTGAGGGCCGCAAATTGCCCCTCCTCGGCCAAAAGGTGTTGACTGAGAGCGATGAAATTGTCGATGCTGGAAAATGCACGTGAACAAATCAGGTCGAATGGCACCCCGGGCTGGTACTCCTCGACCCGACCATGTACAGCATGCGCATTTTTCAAACCCAAGCTGGCAATGGCCTGCTGCATGAATGCGGCTTTTTTCTGAACGGTATCGATCAATGTCACTTGCCAGTTTGGCTGAGCAATTGCCAACACCAAACCAGGCAGCCCTGCGCCCGCACCCACATCCAGTATTCTGGGCTGTCGGTTTGATTGAAGCGCAACTGAAACTGCTGGCAGCACAGCGAGCGAATCGAGCAAGTGGTGTGTGACCAGCTCTCGATTGTTACGGATGGCGGTTAAGTTATAAACCCGGTTCCATTTCTGGATCAGCTGACCATATTTAAACAGCTGTGCATGTTGATCGACGCTCAAACCCAAACGAAGTTGTGCAATCCCATCGTTCAGCAGCAATTGGTCCGAAGACTCGAGGGTTTCAGACTTTGGTTTTCGGTGTACTGAACTCAAGCCACTTGCTCCGGAGCATCGTCACTGGAATGAGTCGCGCTCTTTGCCTTGTTCAACAAATCACGTTTCTTTAAATGAACCAGCAACAAGGAAATGGCTGCAGGTGTAATACCTTGAATTCGACCGGCCTGACCAATCGTTTCAGGCTTGTGGGTATTCAGCTTTTGCTGCACCTCTTTGCTCAATCCGTTTACACCTGAATAATCGAAGTCCTCAGGCAAGCGGATGGATTCGTTGCCCGCACCACGCTCCACTTCTGCCTGCTGGCGCAGCACATAACCCGCATACTTCACCTCGATTTCCAACTGAGAAACCAAATCATTCTGTTGCAAAGGATTGCTCAGAGCCCTTTCGCCATTCTCCTTGCTCAAAGTGCTGAGATCTTGATAACTGACGTCCGGGCGTTTTAGCAGATCATACAAGTTGTACTCGCGATCAATTCCTTTGTGCAGCACTCGCTCTGCTTCGGCCTGCGCGACAATTTTCGGATTGATCCACGTGGAACGCAAACGTTGCTTTTCCTGCTCCACAGCCTCCCGCTTTTCCGAAAAAGCCTTCCAGCGGATGTCATCGACCAAACCGAGCTCGCGACCGATTGGCGTGAGGCGCTGATCCGCATTGTCCTCGCGCAGGCTTAAACGGTACTCTGCGCGACTCGTGAACATGCGGTAAGGCTCTGCCACACCCTTGCTGGTTAAATCATCCACAAGCACACCCAGATAGGCTTCATCACGACGGGGCGTCCATTGCTCTCTGCCCTGCACCATCAATGCGGCATTCACACCCGCCAACAAACCTTGAGCCGCCGCCTCTTCGTAACCCGTGGTGCCATTGATTTGACCGGCGAAGAACAAACCCTCAATGGCTTTGGTTTCAAGAGTGGTTTTCAATGCGCGTGGATCGAAATAATCGTATTCGATCGCATACCCTGGCCGCATGATGTAAGCATTTTCCAAACCCTTGATGGAATGCAAAAGATTCAACTGAACATCGAATGGCAAGGAAGTGGACACACCGTTGGGATAATACTCATTGGTGGTTAAACCCTCGGGCTCCAGGAAAATTTGATGCGACTCCTTGTCCGCAAAGCGATGGATCTTGTCTTCGATCGATGGGCAGTAACGGGGCCCAACGCCTTCGATCACACCGGTGTACATTGGGCTTCTGTCCAATCCTCCACGAATAATGTCGTGGGTTTTCTGGTTGGTGTGCGTGATCCAGCAGGGAAGTTGCTTCGGATGCATGGCCGCATTCCCCAGGTAGGAAAACACGGGCACGGGATTCAAATCACCTGGCTGCTCTTGCATGACTGAGAAGTCGATGCTGCGACCATCAATTCGGGGCGGGGTACCAGTTTTTAATCGACCCTGCGGCAATTTCATTTCCTGCAAACGCATACCCAACCCAATGGCGGGAGGATCCCCTGCCCGACCAGCGGAGTAATTTTGCAAACCCACATGGATCTTGCCATTCAAAAAAGTACCAGCGGTCAAGACCACGGCTCTGGCCTTAAACTTCAGGCCAACCTGGGTGACTGCCCCACACACCCTGTCGCCATCCAATAAAAGGTCCTCGACGGACTGCTGGAAAATGCTCAAATTGGCTTGATTCTCCAGACGTGTTCGGATGGCCTGACGGTACAGAACACGATCTGCTTGCGCTCGCGTTGCACGCACAGCTGGGCCTTTGGAACTGTTCAGGATACGGAACTGAATACCAGCCTCGTCGGTAGCGATCGCCATCGCGCCACCCAAAGCATCCACCTCTTTGACCAAGTGGCCTTTGCCGATACCACCAATCGACGGGTTACACGACATTTGCCCAAGTGTTTCGATGTTGTGTGTCAGCAGCAGGGTTTTACTTCCAGCACGTGCAGACGCGAGCGCAGCCTCGGTACCTGCATGACCTCCGCCCACCACAATGACATCAAACTCTTCGGGATAAAACATGATTCACTCCTGGCACTGGGTGCCGGAATCCTACATCGGATTCAACATACAAATGCCGAAATCAAAAACGCTTGATTCGGCGACAATGGCGCAATTATATGCTTCGGCATGATTTTGCCCAAGCGAACATGTTTCACGTGGAACAGAAAACAGACAAGGTTAATCAATGGCATGCTTTCCTGATTGACCGGCTGCTTTGGTACAAACCTGCTCGCGCGCCTATTTGCCTCGCTCAACTCCTTACGTCGCTTACCTCGCTTACGTCGCTTGCGTCGGTTGCTCAGGCGCATACCCTCTTTCGCCAGAAAACCCGACCGCCCCCTTGTTATTGATTAACC
Organism: Limnobacter sp. CACIAM 66H1; assembly: GCF_001601825.1. Classification (GTDB taxonomy): domain Bacteria; phylum Pseudomonadota; class Gammaproteobacteria; order Burkholderiales; family Burkholderiaceae_B; genus Limnobacter. Next base: position 10,237 of record NZ_LUJK01000058.1, read on the forward strand.
GCCCTAAGCCCACCCGCTAAACAGCGGGCGGGCTGCGCTTTCGGCCTTGCCGAACGGACGGTGAATTCAACACCAAGGGCAGGTTTTCTTGATCTGCGCTGCGAGGGCATTGCAGCCTGAGTGCGCCGGCAACGGTGCATGCGACAGCGACGGAAACTGCGTTCGTTAGCTCGGGCAAGGCTTGGGTGCTGTGTCGCCTTGCCGGTTTTGCGAGGCTTCCCGGCGGATTCGCAGCGCGGGGCGGTTCCGGCAGGAACCGATGCGAAGACGCCAAAGCGTTTCGCACGCCCCAAGCCAGAAGCATCAAGCCGGATCAGAAGACTTGCTTAGGCAAGGTGGCCAGCACCGGAGCCTCACCCACGCCAAAAAAAGCCGACCAAACCCATCATGTTCCACGTGGAACAATCACGCAAGCCACGCTTTCAAGTATGGCCAATAACTGTCGTAACTGGTCCGCAGTATTAATAAAAACACAACCGCCAACAACGCCTTGCGCACAAACCCGGCACCCTTGCGAATGGCCAAACTCGCACCCACCCTCGCACCGGCCAAATTAAAGACCGCCATCAGCAAACCCAAAGCGACAATCACATGCCCTGCTGGTGCAAACCAGGCAAGCGACGCCAAGTTGCAGGCAATGTTCACCATTTTTGCACCCGCAGTAGCAGCCAAAAAATCAAAGCCGAAAAACACCACGAAAGCGACCATCAAGAACGAACCGGTGCCCGGACCGAAAAACCCGTCATAAAAACCAATCGCCAACCCGACGCAAGCTCCGAAGAAACGTTCACGGTTTTTGTCTAACTTGGGCGCATGCACACTACCCAGGTCCTTGCGCAAAAAGGTGTAAACCGCCACCGCGATCAACAGCAAGGGCAACATCAAACGCAGCACCTCTGTCGAAATTTGCGTGACGATGTACGCACCACAATAAGCACCCAGCAATGCCATGACGGTCGCAGGAAGCACTGCGTTCCAGGGAACCTGAATGGCCTTGGCATATTTATAAGCGGCAAAGCTCGTACCGACCACACTGGATATTTTGTTGGTGCCCAGCAAGGTGGCATGCCCGTGGGAAGGCATCAAGCCGAACAAGGCCGGAATCTGGATTAATCCTCCACCCCCGACCATGGCATCGATCAGACCCGCACCAAAAGCCGCCGCACACAAAGCCAGCAACACCCACAACTCAATGTTTTCAAACATGAAAAAATTCCGCTGAAAAGAAAACGGGCGCCTTGTGGGCGCCCGCCATAGGACTAATTCCGGAGTATCAGAATAAAGTCAAAACGTTCAAGCCAAATCAGGCCGCCAAACGGCTGGCGATTTGCGCTTTGGTTTCTTCCAGCTGTGCTGGCAAGTTGTGTTTCAGTTTTTCGAACAACTCAGCATGCAGGTTCAACTCTTCAAGCCAGGCTGCTTTGTCAATCGCGGTGATGGAATCGAACTGCTCTTTGCTGAACTCCAGGCCATCCCAGGAAATATCGTCGTAGCTCGGTGAGGTGCCAAATACATGGTCAACACCCTTGCCCTTGCCCTCTACTCGCTCCAAGGCCCATGCCAAAACCCGCATGTTTTCGCCAAAACCAGGCCAAATGAATTTACCTTCGGCATCGGTACGGAACCAGTTTACGCAGAAAATACTGGGCAATTTCGCGCCGGAAGATTCCAGCTTCTTGCCCAAATCCAGCCAGTGCTGGAAGTAATCAGACATGTTGTAACCGCAGAATGGCAACATGGCAAACGGATCACGGCGAACTACACCTTGCTGGCCAAAAGCCGCAGCAGTGGTTTCCGAGCCCATAGTGGCTGCCATGTATACGCCTTCCACCCAATTGCGAGCTTCAGTAACCAGCGGCACAGTGGTTGAACGGCGCCCACCGAAAATGAAGGCGTCAATTTCAACACCAGCTGGATTGTCCCAGTTGTTGTCGATCACGGGGTTCTGCTCTGCAGCCACGGTAAAGCGGGCGTTGGGGTGAGAGGCCTTGCGACCACAATCCGGGGTCCAGTCCTGACCAGTCCAGTCAACCAAGTGCGCAGGCGCTTCTTTCGACAGGCCTTCCCACCACACATCGCCATCGTCTGTCAGGGCCACGTTGGTGAAAATCACATTGGCATTCAAAGAGGCCATGCAATTGGAGTTGGTCTTTGTATTGGTGCCGGGGGCGACGCCAAAATAACCTGCCTCGGGATTGATCGCGCGCAATTTGCCATTGGCATCAGGTTTGATCCAGGCAATGTCATCACCAATGGTGGTTACCTTCCAGCCCTTCATTGAGGCAGGTGGAATCAACATGGCGAAGTTGGTTTTGCCGCATGCCGATGGGAACGCGGCCGCCACATGGTACTTCTTCCCTTGAGGATTTGTAACACCCAGAATCAGCATGTGCTCAGCCAGCCAGCCTTGGTCACGACCCATGGTAGACGCAATGCGCAAAGCCAGACATTTTTTGCCCAACAAGGCGTTACCACCATACCCGGAACCATAAGACCAGATTTCACGGGTTTCAGGGTAGTGAACAATGTACTTGGTGGTTGGGTTGCAAGGCCATGCAACATCCTTCTGGCCTGCTTCCAAAGGTGCGCCCACAGTGTGCACGCAAGGTACAAACTCGCCGTTTTCGCCCAACACGTCGTAAACGGCTTTGCCCATGCGCGTCATCATGCGCATGTTCACAACCACGTAGGCGGAATCAGACAACTCAACGCCGATGTGGGCAATGGGGCTACCCAGTGGGCCCATGGAAAACGGCACCACATACAAGGTGCGACCGCGCATGGAACCTTTGAACAAACCGTTCAATGTGGCGCGCATTTTGGCGGGGTCTTCCCAGTTGTTGGTGGGGCCAGCATCTTCTTTCTTTTCAGAACAGATGTAGGTTCGATCTTCCACTCGGGCAACGTCTGAGGGATCAGACCAAGCCAGGTAAGAATTGGGGCGCTTCTCAGGGTTGAGTTTGCGAAGCGTACCTGCTTCAACCATTTCTGCGCAAAGGCGATCGTACTCTTCTTGTGAACCGTCGCACCACACAATGTTCTTGGGCTCGGTCAGGGCAGCAATTTCTTGCACCCAAGCCACAAGCTTCTTGTGCTTGACATACGATGGCACGGTCTGGCTGACCATAGACAGCACTGCACTCATGCTAAAACCTCCAGATAGACAAATGTAATTCTTTTGTGCGGGGGCTTTGGCGTTGCTCTACAGTGTGACCGGAACATGACACCAAGCACACGGGCGATCGACTTGTCGCTTATCCGCAAACTTAGCCCTCGAGTTTAACATGTTGTAAGCAAACGGAAATAAGTTTTTCCTATAGGCATTATCACCTAATCGCATACGGTGTTTGCTTTCCGACACAGGCCATGTAAAGTGGCGAAATTGCACGACTATGGAAGCCCTATGAAGCTGATTGCAATTTGTACCGGACTGGTTGCCCCACTGGTTTATCGAACGGCGTCAGGTGACATCAAAACCGAAGCAAGCGGAATCAAAAAACAGGCTGTCAGCACCGAACAAAACCCCATGTCCATTGAAATCAAAAAGCTGGGACTGGAAGGCGACGAACAATGCAATTTATCGGTGCATGGCGGGCTGGACAAGGCGGTGTACATGATGCCGGCTGAGCATTATGAATTCTGGAAAGCTCGTCGCCAGGAAAAGAATCTGGACACGGATCTGCCTTGGGGGTTTTTGGGCGAAAACCTGGTGGTGAAAGGCCTGGATGAAAACCAGGTTCGGATCGGGGATGAATTTGAATTGGGCGAGGTAAGACTTCGTGTAACCGACCCTCGCGAGCCATGCCACAAATTTGCCATTCGGATGGGTTACGGCGCGGCCCCGAAACAAATGATCCAGCAAGGCAACTGCGGCTGGTACTTGCGTGTGATCCAAGCAGGGCATTTGAAGGCGGGAATCGAGTTAAAGCATTTCGCCAACCCACAGGGCAAAACAGTGCTTGAATCTTTTCGATACAAAACCCGAAAGGGACAAATGGACCTGTTGTAACAAGCCTAGGTGTTTTGCTGCTTTCTCCACACCCTGGCCTGCTGTGAAGCGGCAGGCAACGCCAGGCGGTCCAATCGCTCGATCCACACGGGGTTGGGGTCGTAACCGTAATGGGTCACCGCCAGAGCCAAGGCTTCTTCATCCCAACCGTCTTCGCAATACAAGTCGAACAAGGCTTCAGCCAACACCGGGCTTCTGGGCAAGGCACGCAACCATTGCTCGGCTTGCACAATTGCATCGCGTGAACGACCCGCCTCACGCAACATACGAACAGCCAACACGGCCTCAAAGTCATCCACTGCAGATTTCCGAAGCAACTCAGCCAGCAAACGCTTTTCACCCAGATGATCTAAAAGCGCACGAACGCGCAACCTTCTCCACCGCTTGTCGAAAGAGCGCCAACTCACATTGCTGGTGGGCTGCATTTCATTCATCTCATTGATCTCGAGCTCAATCAGGCCTAACACGGTGTGACGATCACACAGGGCGATTTGCTTCCACCACCAGGAAGGGTCTACCAGACCAGCCTGATCCAACATGGCCACCGGATAGACCAGGTGGGCTCGCTCAATCGGATTCTCAATCCGAGCCGAAACAATGTTCAACCAATCGCGTGTGAACTCTCGCACCGCCTTGAGCAACAGACCATGTTTGTCATCAGCCCCTTCACAAATGGCCAGTAACTTTTGAAGCCCATGTGCGCCCAGCTCAACCAACAAATTTGGATCTTGCTGGCGCTGTAACTCTGACTGCAACCAGCCATCGAGAACTTGCGTGCGAATCGCGATTCGCTCACACGATGACGCCGAGGGGCAACGCGCCTGTCCGATAAATCGGTTGATCAATTGTTTGAGTTTGCGCGGCCCGACCTTCTGGTCGGCATCATCTTTGGAATCGAGAAGCTCACAACTGCTTTCCAAAAACTGAAATGCCCGATGAAGATCGGGTAGATGCTGCGAAGCCCGCCCGAACCAGAGCATCCATTCCTGTCCACTGCGCGTGGCCAATGGGGAGTTTTGCTGCTCTTTTAGCATTCCAGACCTCCCTTTTGGAACAGCGGCTGAATCACTCACTGAACAAATATCATCAGCGGATTTTGTAATGGCCTGGCGCATACGCCTTGGTGCGAACAAAGCCACGCAACTTCAGGTGTTTCGTTTTGCGGCCCGTAACACGTTCGCGCCACATCTTGAAACTGCTGGCTTTCATGCTGGTGCGCATCAGTTCAATGGTCTGAGACTCGTTCAAACCAAACTGGAGTTCTATGGCTTCAAATGGGGTCCTGTCTTCCCACGCCATCTCGACAATGCGGGAAACATCCTCTTCGGACAACTTAAACTTCAAAGATTTGGACATCTGATCTCACTGACCGCTACACTGGAGAAAATTCAACATTCAGTATATGACAGAAGGGGCTTACAGGTGAAAAGAGCATTGCTCAGCTTGATCGTCTTGATCACATTGGTAATCGTTGTCTTCTTTGGCTTGGGCCTGTACTCCGAAACCGGTGCCCCCCCGGGACTGGCCAATGGTCAATTGGCACCGTGCCCAAACAAACCGAACTGCGTGAGTAGCGAAAGTTCACCCTCCGACGATCACTCAATTGCCGCTCTACCGATTACACCCAGCATGGGAGAGGAACCTTTGCTGAAAGTGAAAGAGGCCATTGAACTGTTGGGTGGTGATGTCAACTTCTCCAACGATCAATACATGGCCAGTACTTTCACCAGTGACCTTTTCGGCTTTGTCGACGATGTGGAATTTCGTGTCGATCAGGGCAGTGGTTTGCTTCATGTTCGGTCTGCATCCCGGGTTGGTTACAGTGATCTGGATGCCAACCGCAAACGTGTGGAGCAATTACGACTGCTTTTAAACACGAACTAGGGTAATTACTCACGAAACTTTCCTATTTTTTATTGGGTAGTTCAAAAGTGTAGTCCCTCGTACGGGTGACAAAGTGTAAAGTGAGTACCGAGAGGAAAAAGGGACGGAGACACTTCCACAATGAGCAGTCCAAAGGAAATCGACGAGGCGGTGAGGCTTACGGAGCTTTACCAACTCGATATTCTGGACACGGAAAAAGAAGAGTACTTTGAAGCGCTAGTGGACCTGGGTTTGTCAGCGTTCAATTGCGCATTCTGTTTTATTGCATTTGTTGATTCTGATCGACTTTGGTTCAAAGCCAAACGCGGATTTGAGGTCAAGGAAGTCCCACGCGATCTCTCCATTTGTTCTCACACCATTCAACACGATCAACCGCATGTCATCAACGATTGCCTTGAACACCCTGTGTTCAAGACCAACCCCTTGGTGCTTGGCAGCCCCTGGATTCGTGCCTATTTGGGCATCCCGATCCGCTCGGTGAGTGGCAATAATATTGGTACGTTTTGCCTGCTCAACAACGCCGCGCGAACCTGGACCAAATCAGAGACGACCGTTGCAACAGCCCTGGCCAAACTGGTTGAACACAGCCTTGTTGAGCGTGCCCTGAAAGCCAAAGAATCAAACGAATTGAATTCCAAACAACAACACAACTACAACAATCAAGGTTTGGGGAGCTGGAAGAACACCGACCATGGCGACTTGATTGAGCTGTCGCCTTCCATGGAGAAATGGTTGAACCTGTCGCAAACCCGTGTGGTGCTGGCCAGCTGGTTCAACAACTTACCGATCGACGAAGACCGCGAGATGGTCGAGAAAGCGAGACTTGAGCGCGATGGAAATGCCTTCGTCTATCGTGTTCGCTTGCCCAGCGGCGACATTGTGCGTTTTGAAGAACAGGTCTACGACAGCGGCAATGCAGGTGATACCCGTTTGTTTGGTTTGGTGAAAAAGATCAGCGAACCTGCTCTGGAAAATATTCACATAGAAGCACCAAGCGATCGCGAAAACATGCCCCGCATGGAGCCCAACCAAGACTTGAAAAAGTTTCCCAAAGCTTTTTTAAGAGAGACGGTGAAAGGCCGACTCGCACTCGACCATCAGGGCTTGATCACTGGATTGTCCAACTCCGGTGACGAAGAGTTTACGAAGATAAAACACAAGGAAAGTTTTGTAGATCTGCTTCATGGTGAAGATCAGGAAACATTCTCGAAGATTCTGAATCAATGCCTGAAAAGCAATTTGCCTTCAGAGGCGTGGGTGCGTCTGAATTTTCAGGGGGAAAACGGGACTTGGCTACGCATGGAGCTTTGCCCGAAAAAAGGATTCACTGCGTTCAAAAAACCATCGGTGATCGCGAACTTTACGGCGATGATCAACAAGTCATCTTCGGTCCAGAAATCAATTTTTGATGAAAGTCTTTTGAGTTTGACAGGCACATTGGCCAAAGTAGGTGGCTGGTACTATCACCTCGAAAGCGGTTCGCTCAAAACCACGGAAATACTTCGCGAAGTACTGGGCGCCAGCAAAGACTCACTCAATTCAATCTTTCATCTCAGCTCAATACTCTCCCGATTGTCAGGTCGCAACATCGCGGTGCTTTTCATCGAATGCATCAATAACCGCAAACCCGCCAGCCTTGAATTTGAAGCACTTGGAACGCAGGAGAAGAAGAAGTGGTTTCGCATGATGATCCGCCCATCCATCAGCGATGAGGGTGTACCCATGGGCCTTTACGGCTCAATCGTCGACATCTCCGAGACTCGACGGGTTGAACAGGCGCTGGAAAAAAATCTTCTGACCTACAACCTGATTGTCGACAACCTCACCGACGGTTTGGTTGAAATCGATTCCAGCCTG
>NZ_LUJK01000059.1 GCF_001601825.1 Limnobacter sp. CACIAM 66H1
CTCAACAGGCCAAGACGCCCTGTGATGTGTTCCCCGTTGGTTTGGCGATTTGACAAGGCATTGGGGCGCCACTGAACCTGAACTCCAGCACGGGTGAGTGCCTCCAGCAATACGGCAGACGTTTGCTCAAATCCCTCCGATTTGGATAGAGTCCACGATGGAGCGTGCTGATTTGGCACCACGGAGTGAAGAAGTGTGTCGTCTCCACTCATGATCAAAGTCGGCAGGTTGGCGCTCATGGCTGCCAATGTGTTGATCACATCCTGCCCCTGACAGTCTGGCAAACGCAGATCGGTGATCACGAGCGCTGGGGAATTTTTACCGAATAATTCTTTGGCATGGGCAATACTGGCCGCGCAGAGTATGTCTGCATTGGTCGCCACGAACTCAACGAGGTCTTTGATGCCTGTTGCGAAAAGTGGGTGATCCTCAATAACCAGAATTTGGTTTGATGGCATGTGTGTCTCCTCCCGAGGAAAAGCTAGTTGAAAAGGTGTCACCAGATGTGAGCATATGAACATCTTTCTTGGATTAACACTTTTTTCCAACCCTCTTTAGGGGGAGTTAATCTTCTTGGGTTCTGGCAGTCAATACGCAAAACCCGTAATTACAGTAATAATTCTTGAGCCTGTATTGGTTCTGTTGGTTCTTTTCATCGGGTTCGGGTCCTATTTCACGGGCTTGCAGGCTGTTAAGCTGTGAACAGGCTGCTTTTCATTACAATAACGGGGTAGGTCAGGAAGTTGACTAATCCAGACTAGGCTCGAGCAAAAACCATGAGAACAAGATTAAGCGCCGCAACCAGGCCAGTGGACGAAACGCAGGCCAGAGTGCGACGCAAAGAACAAACACGCCAGAATTTGATGCAAGCTGCACTTACCTTGGTGGGTAATGGCAGCAGCTTCACTGCGTTGGGCATTCGGGAAATTACCCGAGAGGCTGGTGTGGTGCCGACTGCCTTTTATCGCCATTTCAAAAACACTGATGAACTGGGCCTCGCTCTGGTCGAAGACGGCGGCATCACTCTGCGCAGGTTATTACGAGAAGCCCGTCAGGCCAGTTTGCCGGGCGAAGACATGATTCGTCACTCGGTGAGCGTTTTCGTCACTTACCTGAAGCAACACCATCTGGAGTGGCGGTTTATTAGTTCGGAGCGGTCGGGCGGTTCACAGTCCCTGCGAAATGCGATACGAAATGAGATTGCACACTTCACCAATGAAATGGCCAGCGATCTGCGGCTGTTAAACATATTCCCCGGATTGTCTACACACACCTTGACCTTGATTTGCAGTCTGGTCGTTACGTTGATGATGAACTCGGCCACTGATTTTCTGGACGTCAGGCCAGATCAGCCTCAGATCGAAAAAGAAATGCTCGACAATTTCGTGAAACAGATTGTAATGGTGTTTCTTGGCGCGGCACATTGGGAGGAAGAGCCCAAACAGTCGCTGCTCAGCGGGCTCTCTAAACCGAAATGACCAAGCCGATTGTTTATGTCGATCTGGATGGAACGTTGAGCCCATCGGATGTGCTGCTCGAGAGTTGCTTGTTGCTGCTGAAGCAGAACATCTTTTATGTGTTCCCCATGTTGTTGTGGGCAATCCGAGGTGCATGGGTATTTAAAACGGAGGTGGCCAAGCGAATAGATCCAGTGCTGGATCACCTGCCAATGGATCCTTTGGTGCTTGAGCGACTGAATCAATTGAAAGCAGCTGGTCATGAGTTGGTGCTGGCCAGTGCATCGATGCGTCGTGATGTGCTCAAGATTGCCGCCCGTTTGGGTCTTTTTGCCCGGGTCATTGCCAGCGAGCACAGCAATTTGAAGGGTCAACAGAAACTGGCAGCCATTCAGGCAGATAGCCAAGGGCAACCCTTTGTGTATTTTGGTGATGCTTCAGTCGATATTCCAATCTGGAAACACGCCGCTTTGGCATTTGGTGTGAACACCTCGTCTGGTACCCGACGCAAGGCAGCCTTAGCGGGCATTGAGTTAAACAGGCTTGACACTCGCAGTGCTGGCTTCAAGGTGTGGTTTAAAGCGATGCGCTTGCAGCAGTGGGCCAAGAACGGTTTGCTGTTCTTGCCCTTGATTGCCGCGCATGAAACCGATTTCGCGCTCTGGGTCAAAATGATCTGGGGCTTTATGGCATTCGGTTTTTTGGCGTCCTCGACGTACATCTGGAACGACCTGATGGACCTCAATGCGGATCGGCAACACCCTCGAAAGCGCAATCGGCCCCTGGCCAGCGGTGCGCTGAGTATCAGCAAGGCCTATGTGTTCATGAAGTGTTTAGGGCTGGCCGGCTTTGCGGTGGCCTGGCTGGCAGTGGGCTGGCAATTTACGCTGGTGCTGTTGGTGTACACCGTGGTTACACTGTTGTACACCTTCGTATTCAAGCGCACAGCCTTCGTTGATGTGTTGCTGTTGGCCATGCTTTACACGGTTCGCGTGATTGCAGGCGGCGTGGGCACTGGTATTGAGCTTTCCAGCTGGCTATTGGCCATTTCACTCTTTGTGTTTTTAAGTTTGGCTTTGGTCAAGCGTTGTGCTGAGCTGGAGTTCTTGCAGCTTGAGGGTAGCCAGCCGCAGGGACGTGGTTACCGCATGAGCGATTTGAGTTACCTGGTGTCTATGGGTATCTCAAGCGGTTTTGTGGCTGTACTGGTGTTGGCCTTGTATGTAGACAGCCAGAATGGATCGATGTTGTACGCAACGCCTGAATTTTTGTGGGGTATTTGCCCCTTGTTTTTGTATTGGTTAATGCGAATCTGGATCATGACTTCCCGTAAGGAAATGATCGATGACCCGGTGCATTTCGCCATTCACGACCGCATCAGTTGGGGCTTTTTGGCTTCAGTGGGCGTGCTTGTGTACCTGGCTTCCTGAGATCCAAATACCCATGTCTAGTCACTTTTCTTCGTCAAGGTCGCAAGGACCCGAGTTGACTTTAAGAACTGCAAAAAGCGTATTCGGGTGGACGGTTGTTATCACCGCCATCATTAAACTCTGGCTGGCTTGGTTTTTTCCCATGACTGGCGACGAGGCTTTTTTCCATTTGTGGTCGACTGATTTGAATTGGGGCTACTACGATCACCCGCCCATGGTGGGTTGGTGGTTGTGGGCGCTAAGCCATGCGGGCAATGAACCCATTGTGGTGCGCAGCCTGACCTTGTTGTTGACCACTGTCATCGCCTGGGGTGTAGTGCTGTTGGCCCGTGATCTGTTGCCATCTGAACAAGAAGCCCGAGCCTGGTTGGCTGGTGCTGTTTATCTGTCGATGCCGGTGTCCTGGTTTGCGGTGTTTGTGACCACCGATACGCCTCTGATATTTTTCATGGGATTGGCCATTTACACCTATGTGAAAGCAATACGCGCTGAGTCTGGCAGTGCGATGTTTCTCGCTGGTTGCTTTTTGGGACTGGCATTTTTATCCAAATATTTTGCTGTTTTACTGGGTTTTGCATTTGGATTTCATTTGCTGTTTCAGCGTCAGCGTTTCAAGTATCTGTTTTTGTTGTTGGCGGGTGTATTGCCGTTTGCCGGTGTAAATATCGCCTACAACCTCCACAACTGCTGGAACAACATCATGTTCAACCTCGTGAATCGGCATGAGGATGCGCAGTTGGGTTGGGGGACTGTGCTCACCTACTTGGGCATGATGATTTACCTGATCACACCTTGGGCCTTGTGGAGTTTGCTCAAGGGTAGCCAGGTTTGGTTGCGTCAAGGCGCATTGGCCTTTGCACTGCTGGTACCACTGGCCCTGTTTTTGCTCATTTCGCTAGAAAAAACAGTCGGTTTGCATTGGGTGCTGGGCTTTTTGCCGATTGCCTTTGTGCTTCTGGCCTTGTGTACGCCGGGTATCTGGATGAAGCGTTACGTTGGCTTCAATGCAGTGCTGTCTGTTCCGCACCTGGTTTTGTTCGGCCTGTTGATGCATGCCGATGTGTCGGTTTGGCCCAAAAAAGATTTTCAGGAGGACGTGTTGTTCCACCGACATATGCCTGCCATTCTGGATGAATTGGACCGAGGCATGCCGGCCAATGGGGTGTTGACCACAATCGCCTACTCGCCCGCGGCCTTGATGACATACCACTACGGCAAGGTAGTGCCAGTGTTTGGTCCAGGAAAATATCATGCGCGCAATGACGACACCTTTGTTGATTGGCGGGACATGGATGGAAAACCCATTCGGATCGTAGCCAAAGCCAAGCCGATTGATCCAGAGCTCTATCAGGATTACCTGACCAATGTGTCGGTAACAACGCAAACGATTGCGGGTGTGCCTTTCACGATTGTGGATGGAAGCAACTTCAATTACCAACGGTTCAGGGATGTGGTGTTGCGTGAGGCGGTCGATAAGTATTATCAAATCCCGTCGATACTGCCAGTGCTGGATTGTCCGTTTGCGCGCAAGTATGGATTTGAAAAAGAATGTCGCCTGCAGCCGCAGGCGACTGGCAACTAACTGCCGTTCTCAGAAATTTTTTGCCAGGTCAGTTCACCTTTGAGCAAACTTTGCTGTTCACCTTCCTTCAATTTCACAGGAATGACCCAGTGGCCGATTTCAGAGATTTTTGCAGGCTTTTTATCCAGTCTTGGATCTGCATAGGTCACCGTTCCGGTTTCGGATACCTTGACCCAGGGGGCCTGTTCTGTTCCGGAGGTGTGAAACAGGTCCACTTGGTTAGCCCATGCATGCATGCTGTTTAGCCAGACTCCGTCTTTTCGAAGTTCGATGAACGGTACACCTTGATCGTCCAGCACTTGAAACTCACCTTGGGCTGTACCCATGCGGCTGAGCATCAAGTTGTTGCCACTCAAGCCGGGCACCATGGCGTTCAGGCCGGTGAAGTCGGCCTCGTTAATCAGTGTCGGGCGCCAGTAACCAGTCATGGGCTCAGGCTCAATGCGTTCGATTCGAACATTGACCGGCTTGCCGTTGGCGATCATGGCGAGATTAAAGTGAGCAATTTCTTCATTCATCAGTCGCGGGTCATACCAGCCATAGCCAGGTTGTTTGTCCAGCAAAACCCAATTGGGTTTCAACTTGGGATTGTTTTTAAGGCGATCGGGGACTGGGCCACCACCGGGTTGCCGGGAGCGGTGCCAGCCAGTCGCGTTCAGGTCGGCGTATAGTTTGTCGCTTTTGAATCTTAGAAAGGCACGTTTGTCCTCGCCCAAAATTTCGACTTGTTGTTGGCCATCTGTGGCCAAGGCAAACTGAAATGCATTGCTTTTCACAACTTGCAGTGAGACACCCTTGGGTAGCTTCGTCTTTGGACTGACGGTTGGAATACCTCCCTCGGTCCCGTGTTCAGCATGTGCGAAAGCGATGGTAGGGGTAATCAGGGGGCTCGAGATAAGTAGGGTAGAAAAAGAAAACGCCAGGCAGGCGCCCAGCGTTTTCTTCACCCAGTTCGTTTTAACGACGGGCATTGGCAGTCATCACTCCTTGTCCGTTGCCATGCTTCAACATGAAGCTGACAGATTTGGAAGGCAGCAGTGAACCATCCGCTTGCTTGGTGCGCACAAAGGTCATATAAGCACCTTGTGGAACCACTGCGGCTTGATCTGGAATGGTGAAGCGTACGCTTTGCCCAGTCACAGTCAGCTGGTTTTTGGGAATGACTACAGTCCGCTGATCGGCGTCAGTCAAGTGAGTGGTCACGGTGTGACGTACCAAGGAGACCGAGTCAATCTTGCTCATATCAGTTCCAGGTGCCAGTTCCAGTGTCACTTGTTGACCTTTGCGGAATTCGCGCAGCATGGTTTTTCCATTGCCAGCGGGTGTCGAGTTACCACCTGCGAAGCCGATCAAATTGGGGCGGTTCGGATTGTTCACATACGGAGGTGTGTAAATCTCGAATGAGGGATCACGACCATCGTTGGGCGACAAACCAAAGGCTGCCAAATTGATGTTCTTCAGGTACAAGGTAGAAATTGGAGCATGGCCACCCACTAACACGCGACCGTCTTGCATTAGCAGGGCGGTGTTGTGATAGGTGCGGGGTTTGTTGGCCACAGCCATTTGAGTCCACTTTTTGGTCACTGGGTCAAAGCGCTCTGCCGTTTTGCGTGGGAACTCCACGCCGGGGGCTGCAACGCCATCGCGGTCGCCACCGCTGAACACCATCACTGAGTCATCGGGCATAAGCACGCCTGAACCATACCAACGAGTTTCATTCAAAGAACCTGTGACTTCACTCTGGTAGTCAACAATATTGTCACCGTCGGTCTTCACGGTATCAATACGAGACGATGCAACAGCCACGTACCCACCTGGAGATGTCAAGCCCACCAATGGAAGCACACCGCCTGCTGTCAGGAAACTGGCTTCCTTGTATTGACCTTGAGCGTTGGGACGTAGCGGCATCATGATTGAGAATGTTGAACCGCGCATGCCCGCGCCAACCACTTTTTGCAAGGTTTGCTCAGGATTGCCCGTGGTGACAGTGCTCAACAGTTTTTGAAGGGCTTGTGGGCTCTTCATGGGTGCGCTCATCAGCGTTTTGGTGAGTGCGCTCATGGCTGCATTGGGCGCAGTCAACGGATTCAAAATCTGGGTCAGTGATTCAAGACCCGCGTCGCTGAACTTCAATGGAAAGCCAGCGTAAGCCAAATCACTCCAAGTTTGAGTGGCAGGGTTGTACGTGGCGGAAATGTTCCACAATGGCTGGTCGTAAGACTGGCCAAAAGGGTTGAAGGCCTGACCACCGGCGTTGTAATACACATGGCCGTTCGGCAGCAGGTGCAGGCGGGGGTACAGTGGCAGCGAGCGTTGTGCTGTTTGAGCATTCACGGTCCACTTACCAGTGGCCGGGTCGAATGTTTCAGTTTGCACCACGTTACGGCCGCTTTGTTCTGGGGCTTGTGGGTATACAGGCTTGAGCAACTTGGTGACACCACTGGCCACGAACATTTTGCTGTCGGGCAGGGTAATCAAAGCGGGATACCAACGACCAAAGTTCATGTCGTTGCCTTGCATCCAGCGGTTTGTGTTGGGGTTGTATACTCGGCTGGTCTTAAGACCTTCCAGTTCGGTCAAACCATAACCGATCAAATTGCTGCCCGGTTCGCTGTAATAAGCAGTACCACCTACGGCCATGATCGAGCCGTCGGCCAGCATGGCCACGTCGGCGCAGAATAAGGCGCCGTCAGCGCTGTTGGTTTCCTTGTTGGTTAAGCCCAGGCCTGGAAGCAATTCGGTAATCGCATATCCATCCGGATTGGCGCCAGAATCAACTTCCAAGGGACGAATCCAATTCGTAGCCTTGTTTGAATCTTTCGGGATGATCATGCGACGAGTTTGATCGTTGATCGCCTTTTGACCGAAATCAACCAAAATACTGAATTCGAAATCCTCCGTGCCTTCAAGTGCGTTGAAGTACAGGAAGTCGCCGTTGGGTAGCAGGGAAATCGTGCCTGCCGCAGGCTTACAGCGCAGCTTCCCGTTTTCTCCGATGCCCATGCATTTTTCAGGTGCTGGAATAGGTGTTGCGTCGGCGTTATTGTCATTATCACCAGAACGTTCATATACGAAAGGCTCTTCAAAGGGAGCTGTGAATGTGCCTTTCTGGCCTTCAGGTGCTACGCCTTTGCTGGTGCTGACAGGATTGAACTTGGCACCGATCAGGTCGTCGAGCAGACCGGCTTGTACAGGTAATGCAGTTCCCAATCCAATGGCGATTACTGCAGATAGTTTATTCAGCTTGAACACGTGTCATCTCCTCCTGGCAAGCTGTTTTTGTAGAAGAAAGGGCGTGTGCAGCTATTGTGGTACTGCAACGATCCTCTCTTGCCTTTGTTAACAGTTGTTACTGTTGAAGTGCATTTTTAGATGCATCTTTCTAAAAATAATAACCGTGATTATGGTTTTGAACAATCGTTGCTATACCATTTAAAACTAGTAATGCAACGTATTTGGAAGAGGTGTGAGGTGCTGCTGGAGAAGGTTTTGTCAGCAAAGCCTGCTGGTGTGCTGAAATAAAAAAACCCCTCAACTTTCGCTGAGGGGTTTTCTTGTTTGGTGGCGAATCAGGGATTCGAACCCCGGACCTGCGGATTATGATTCCGTCGCTCTAACCGGCTGAGCTAATTCGCCGAAGACCGAGAGTATAACTGAGCTTTCATAAAAAAAGAAGAGATTGTTCGCTACTTTCTCATGAAAGTTAAACCATGCGCTCGACACGCCACATTTGATATTTCAGCGCGCCCATGGCGCCAACAACAATGCTGCCCAATGCCACGAATGATGACAGAGACAATGTGCTGACACCGCTCAAACCCTGGCCCACTGTACAGCCCAAGGCGAGAACCCCGCCCACACCCATGAACACCGCGCCCACCGTGTGGTTGGCTGTGTCTTCAACGCCCTGGAATGTTTCCCACCGGAATGATTTTTCCTGCAATGCACTGGCCGTGGCACCCATGATGACGCCGAAGCAAGCCACAACTCCCACGGTGATCACCCGGCTCACATCAGAGAAAAACATCAACCATTCCAGGGTGTACGCATAGGGTGCTACAAAACTGAAACCTTCCGCCCGATTTGCATAGGTGCCCAAATAAGCGGCTTCAAGTGTATCGGGATGTTCTGGGATATATGCCACTTGGAATATGACCCACCAAGCCGCTACGATCGTGAGGCCCACCCCGGTGCCGCCAACAATTACCTCCTTGTTCCAGGCCGATGGGCTGCCCAATGCGACGATTAGCAGGAGAACAGGCAGCGCAATCGCCAGAATGGTGATCAAGCCCGCTGGCTCCTGGCTGATCAGATTGGCCAACAGCTCCGGCAGATAGGGGCTGCTGCTAAATTCAAAGCGAATGGGATCCAGATAATTGGCGCGAAATACGCCAAATACGCCTTTGAGTGTCATGTATGCAGTGATTCCCATGATCACGAAAACCATCAGGGCTTTTAAATTTCCCGCGCCCAGGCGTATCAATGTTTTGCTGCCACAACCCGACGCCAATACCATGCCTGCACCGAACAGTAAGCCACCCACAATTCCCGACAGCCAAGACCACTGGCTGCTTAGAAAAATAGTGTCATCAAGCTTGGCTTGACCTGTGATGCTCAACACCTGAAGGCCGAGCGCAGCAATAGCGATCGCTAGTAGCCACATGCGCATCCGGTTCCAGTCACCAAAGTTGAATACATCAGCAATTGCACCCATGGTGCAAAAATGGGTGCGATGGGAAATGGCACCGAAGGCGAGGCCAACGGCGAATGTAGCCCAAAGCACAGTGCTCTGAATGCTGTTGAGGTTGATTTCTTCCATGAACCGGCGCCTTTGTATTGAAGTGCCGGTATTTTAACTGCGTATGCGCAAAAGCGCGCATGGTTGCTGCGATAACTTCTTGGGGATTATTTCAGCGCTTCGAGTCGGGCTTTCGCACTTGCAGCGGCGGGGCTGCTGGGGTATTTGGCGATTAGTTCACCGAGGGTTTTCTTGGCGCCAGGAATACTTTTCAACTCCAATTGTGAGCTGGCCATACTCAGCAGGGCATCGGGCGCTCGTGGACTGTCAGGAAAATCCTTGGCCAAGTCGCGTTGGGTCACCAAAGCAGTTTTGTATTCGCCTTGCGCGAATTGGGTGCTTCCAAGGAAATAGCGAACCTGTGGTTCGAGTTTGCTTTGCTTGTACTTATTCAGAAATTCCTGAAATTGCAGCCCTGCATCCTTGTAATTACCTGCTTTGAAATGATCAAGGCCGGCTTGGTAATCATTGAATTGTTCGGGGGGTACCGTGAATTCTTCACCATCAAGTTGAACAGCTCTGGGTTCGAGTTTCTTGATGCGGTCATCCAGGTTTGTGTACAGGATACGGTTGTCTTCCTGCAACTTTTTGATGTTGTTGTTGGCGACTTCGAGATCACCGCGCAAGCGGGCGATCTCTCGGTCTTTTTCACTCAGGGACTGGGCCAGTGACAGCTGCCCCTGATTTGCGGCTTCCATTCTCGCGACTCGGTCTTCAAGCACCTTGACCTGCTGGCGCAAATCCAGAATCGCCTTGCGAGCTTCTGTGTCATCGAATATCGCAAATGCGGAATTCGATGCAGAGGCGCAAAGCAGGGCGATTACCCAGGTTTTCTGCTTGAAGTTCAAAATCATCTTGAATGGTTTCCTTGATTACTGGTAAACGATGTCAGAACGACGATTTTCTGCATAAGCAGCCTCGTTGCTGCCAGTTGCTTTTGGCTTTTCTTTGCCGAAGCTAACTGTTTCAATCTGACCTTCTTTCACGCCCAGTGCCAGCATCAGTGTCTTTACTGCATCAGCGCGACGCTGACCCAATGCCAGGTTGTATTCAGCGCCACCGCGTTCGTCGGTGTTGCCCTGTACAACTACTTTGCGGTTGGGGTTGGCAACCAGGTATTTGGCGTGGTTCTGAACCAGCTCACGGTACTCTGACTTAACGGTGTAGCTGTCGTAGTCAAAATAAACGCTGCGCTTGGCCAGTACGCCTTGAGGATCGTTCAGAGGATCGGCATCGCCAGGGGTTACTGTCGGTACGGCGCGACCATCAGAACCGGGCGCTGTGCCGGTTTTTGATTCAACTGTAGGTTTGTCGTTCAAAGGAACGGCTGAGCTACAAGCGGCCAATACGGCCACCATTGCGGAAATCGCCAAGTACTTGACCATTGAGTGTTTCATTTTTTTCTCCAGACCTAAAGAGTGTTTAGTGTAAAACCAGTTAAAACAAATTCAAAATCAATCATTTATGAATGGGCCCCAGGTGGGTTCCGAGATGTCAGCGCCAGAACTGCTCAAGTTGTACTTGATTCGTCCGTCTTTTGACACCACGGCCAGGGTCCCTTTGCCGCCCGATTTGGTCGCATACAAAATGTAACGACCGTTCGGAGCGAAGCTTGGGCTTTCGTCTCGCCCCGTGTTTGTCAGCAGCATTTCCGTGCCACTTGCCAAATCCAGCGCAGCAATCCGAAATTGCCCGTCTCGACGAGTCACATATGTCAATGTTTTGTCATCGGGACTAATTCGAGGCGAGATATTGTATCCACCTTCGAATGTCACGCGTGACGCATCACCACCATTTGTGCTCATTCGATAAATTTGCGGGCCACCTCCGCGATCGGAAGTGAAATATATGCTTCGACCATCATGACTGTACGCAGGTTCCGTGTTGATTCCACTGGTACTGGTCAGTCTGTTCAGGCCCGATCCATCGGCGTTCATCGAGAAGATTTGTGACCCACCATCTTTGGTCAGCACCACTGCAAGTTGCTGGCCATTTGACGACCAAGCGGGCGCACTGTTGCTGCCTTTGAAATTCGCCAAGGCCTTGCGGCGACCTGTTGCAAGTGTGTGAACAAATACAACAGGTTTGCGAGTTTCGAAGGAAACATAGGCAAGTTGCGTGCCGTCTGGCGACCAGGCTGGCGAAATAATGGGTTCTTTGGAGGCCAGCGCCACTTGTGGGTTGGCGCCATCGGCATCCGCAATAATCAGGCGATAGCGGCCGGGGGCTTTTTCAACATAGGCCAGGCGAGTAGAAAATACACCTTTCTCGCCCAGCATTTTCTCGTACACAAAATCGGCAATTTTGTGGGCATGCAGACGCAGGGCAGAAGGCGCGATCACATAGCTGAACTTGCCTAGCGACTTTTGCTGAGCTGTGTCGTGGAGGTTAAAGCGCAAGTCCAGGCGCCCGTCTGGCAGCTTTTTGACTGAGCCTACGATCAACGCATCCACACCAATCGATTTCCAGGCGGAGGGATCGATCAGCGTTGATTCATTCAATTCAACGTTGCTGGTCGTATTGATGGACCTGAAAAAACCGCTGCGTACCAAATCATCTTCAATCACCTTTTTGATGTCTTCTGGCAAACCCTGATTGCCCTGAAATGGTGCGGCCGAGAACGCGATTTGATTCGCACCCACACCAGTGATGTCAATTTTCAATTGCGCTTGTGCGGGTGTGTTGAAGGCCGTCAGGGCGAGGAGTGCCAGCAAGGTGCCGGCTGCTTTGCGCAGTGGGCCCCACAGGGCAATGGATGGTTTTAAATGCATGACTTGATTGGCGTAGTTCATTGTTTCACTATGAATTAAACGTCTTTTGGACGGAATGAGAGGACAAGTACCGGTTCAACTGAACCGTCTTCAGCCCTGGGTAGCGGGCTGGAGCGCTGCAACGCCCGCTCCACAGCGCTGTCCCACGCTGGCAACCCACTGCTTTTTTTCTGAGTGATAGAGACAATTTCCCCGTTGGGAAGTTGCTTGACTTCGAATACGGCTTCAGGATTTCCGTCGACGGAGTCCGCGCCAGGAAACACAAGTTTACTGCGTACATATTGCCGAATTCGGTCACTGTACTGCGCCTTGTTTCTGCTGGTACCGGCAGATGCGCTGCCGGTGTTGGGCGCTCCGCCCATGATGCGGGCAAGCTCTTCCTGGCGCAATTTCTTGGCCACTTCAGGATCGATCTTGGGTTCCTGCTTCTTTGGCTCAGGCTTGGGCTCAGGTTTTTTGGGCTCTGGTTTGGGCTCCGGCTTTTTGGGCTCTGGTTTGGGCTCGGGTTTTTTTGGCTCGGGCTTTGGCTCTGGCTTTTTCTTGGGCTCGGGCTTGGGCAACTCAATGTCGGCCTTGGGTGGTTCCACTGGCTTGGGGGGCGGTGGAGTCTCAACCACTGGCTTTGGTGGCTCGGGTTCTGGGATTGGCTCGGGTTTTGGCTGCTGCACGGCGATGGGTTCATTGGCCGGCATTTCAGACCACAGCACTGCCTCAAATGCAGCTGGTTCCTCGGTGTTCCAGTTCAAGCCCACCACAAAAAATGCCACCAAAGTTAAGTGCGCAATCACCGACACAGTCAGCCCAGCCTTCTCGCCAGTGTGGTCCACTGGGGGTTCAAGGCGTGCCTCAAGCCCGCTTTCCTTGCTCATTTTGGAAAGCAATGCTTGGTGGGCTGGTGTGAATTCCCAGCCGTTGCGTGGTCGGGTCAAGTCTGCGCTCATTTGCTTTTCGGTTTCACCAGCAGGCCGACTTTCTGGATTTGTGCGTTTTGCAGAGCATCCATCGCATCCACCACAGCCTGATATTGAATGGCTTTCTCGGCTGAAATCACTACGGGGCGATCCGGTTCCTCCGCCTGAAGTTTCTTTACTTCAGCAGCAAGGTTTTCCAATGTCACTTCCGTGGTTTTGTTGGTTTTCATGTCCTTGACCAACAAATTACCCACCTGACGCACGGTTACTTCAATGGGGCGCATTTGCTTGGGTGGATTGGTGTTGGCCATGGACGGCAGATCAATCACTGATGGAGTAATCATTGGGGCCGTGACCATGAAAATAATCAGTAGCACCAGCATCACGTCGATGTAGGGCACTACATTGATTTCGTTCATGGCGCGTCTGGATTTTCGTCCAAGTTCGGCTTTCATCGATTAAATTTCCTGTTGCTCATTGCTGGTGTCGTTGCGGCCATTCGTGCTGTCATTAGTGCTGACGTTGCAGAATGTTCAAGAACTCCTCAACGAAAGACTCAAACTGTGTCGACAAGCGATCAATGTCATTGGCGTAGCGGTTGTAAGCCACCACTGCTGGAATGGCGGCGAACAGACCGATTGCGGTAGCAATCAGCGCTTCGGCAATGCCCGGGGCAACTGAGGCCAGTGTGGCTTGTTGTACGTTGGCAAGGCCGACGAAAGCATGCATGATGCCCCAAACCGTGCCGAACAGGCCGATATACGGGCTGACCGAACCTGCCGAAGCCAGGAAGGGCAGGTTGCGCTCCAAAATCTCATTCTCGCGTTGGAATGCCGCTTTCATGGCGCGACGCGCACCGTCGATGATCAGCGAATAATCGGTCAACCCCTTTTTGTCACGGGCGCGGAGAAACTCGCTCATGCCGGCTTCGAATATACGCTCAAGCGGACCGGCATCGTTGCGGCGCATTCCTGCCCGCTGAAACAGGGTGTTCAAGTCGCCGCCCGACCAGAATTCTTCTTCAAATTTGTCGGCTTGCTGCTTGGTGCGCTTCAATACAGCCCATTTCTTGAAAATGGTGGCCCATGAGATAAGGGAAATCATCACCAGAATCAACATGACCAGCTGGACAACCAAGCTGGCCTGCGCGATCAGGGAGATGAACGACATGTCGGTAGAGATATCCATTAACAATCCGCGATAAGGAAAATGATTTGTTTCTTGTAACGCACTACGGCATCAATTGGTTGAGTTGTTGATACACAGCAGGGGGTATTGCACTGGGTTTCAGGGTTTCAGTGTTGACACAGCCCACCTTGGTTTTACCCTCGCACAGCACTTCGCCGTTGCGCGTTACGGTTTGCTTGAAGACTGCGGAAACTCGCTTAAGTTCAGTGAGTTCCACTGATATTTCAAGTACATCCTCAAGTTTAGCAGAGCGAAGGTAGTTCAATTCTGTTCGGCTGACAACGAACACCAAATGATGCTCATTCATCAGCGATTTCATGCCGATGCTTTGCTGCAGGAACCACTCACTTCGAGCACGCTCCATGAATTTGAGGTAATTGCCATAATAAACAATGCCGCCGGCGTCAGTATCTTCAAAATAAACGCGCAGAGAGTACTTGAATGTCATGAAATGGCCCGTCTCTAGTATGCTTACGTTATTGTAAGCAGGAGTAGGGTTGACCTTCGAGGTTGTGGGATCCTGCCACTATTAAATTAACTAAATATTCACATTCAAATAACAATGAGAAGCGGAGACCACTGACATGGCGAGAAACATTCCATTGCTGGATGCATCCTGGCTGTATGTTGAATCAAAAGAAGCGCCCATGCATGTGGGCAGCATGGCAATTTTCACAGTGCCAGAGGGCGAGACCACCCAACAAGCCATTGGCCGGATCGTTCAGTTGCTCAGGAATTCCGTCGAGTTCGCACCGCCCTTCAATTACCGTTTGTCCAGCCCCCGCTTGCTAACCTTGATGCCCAAGTGGATTGAGGCTGACAAAATTGATCTGGATTATCACTTCCGTCACAGTGCTTTGCCCGCACCGGGTGGTGAGCGCGAATTGGGTACCCTGATTTCTCGTCTGCATTCTCATCCGCTTGATTTCCGAAAACCGCTGTGGGAAATGCATTTGATTGAAGGGCTCTACGGCAATCGTTTCGCCTTGTACACCAAAATGCACCATTCCCTGATGGACGGTGTGGGTGGTATGCGCTTGATGGAGCGTATTTTCGGCAAGTCTGCGAAAGAAAGCATGAACCTGCCCGCCCCTTGGTCTGTGGGCACGATCAGCCGAAAGAAAAAGAATTCTGAGCCACAGCACTTTGCTGACCAGGCTCGGGAAGCTTGGGAGGCTGCCAAGCTCAGTGGGCAATCTTTGCCCGCCGCAGGTCGTGCCCTCATGGATCTAATGCGGGAAGCAGTCAAGCCAACCGACCCGGCTTTGGCCACACCGTTTTCAGGTCCGAAATCAATTGTGAACAAACGCGTGGGTGGCGCACGCCGACTGGCCACTCAAACATACCCGCTGGAGCGTATTCGCGCCGTGGCCGAGGCCGCCAAGGTAAGTGTGAACGATATTTTTCTGGCGATTTGCTCGAGTTCTATCCGTCGCTATTTGCTGGAACGCGATGCCTTGCCTTCGGAGTCATTGACTGCCGGTTTGCCCGTGTCCGTGCGCCCGGCCGACGATTTGGATGGAGGCAACGCGATCAGTTTTATCATCGCTAACCTCTACACCACGGAAAGCGACCCTTTGACACGCCTGAAGGAAATTCGGCGTTCGACTCAATTGGCCAAGGCCAATTTGCAGGCCATGCCCAAAGAAGCGATCAACAACTACACCATCATGTTGATGGCGCCAATGATGTTGCAACTGGTGTCGGGTTTGGGTGGTTTGACACGCCCGATTTTTAATACAGTAATTTCAAACGTACCGGGCCCCTCACGTGACTTGTATTTTTCGGGTTGTCGTTTGGAACAGTTTTATCCAATCTCATTGATTCCTCACGGGCAGGCTTTAAACATCACGGTGGTCAGTTACTCGGGCCAGTTCAATGTGGCGTTTACGGGTGATCACGATGCCTTGCCTTCGATGCAGCGCTTGTCGGTATACACCGGCGAGGCCTTGGAGGAACTTGAGGCTGCTTTGGGCGTGACGTGGGAAAGCAAGAAGGCTGCTGAACCTGTTGCAGCAAGCAAGGCGCCTGCTAAAACTGCAACTGAAAAACGACCCGCAGCGGCGAAGAAGCCTGCTGCGCGAAAGCCGGTGAAAGCGCCTGAAGATTGATTGGTGCGCTGCGCTTGCTGTCGCTAAATCGTCGCGCACGTTATCGCTTAATCAGCGCGCCTCCCAATGCGTTCGCCAGAAAACCTGTATTTCCCTTTTTGAAATTCACACTGACTCACCAGGCTTGGCTAAACAGATGGCCAAGCCTTGGTGTCAGCCTGCGGCTGACCGTGGCGTGTGAACTCAAAAAGGGATTAAGCGGTTTTCAGTGCGGAATCGGGCAACCCCGGCGAGTTGGCTATGAAACTAGCAACCCCGACGAGGTGGTGAAAGACCCAGCCCGCTTTGCCAAGGAGATCGGAAACCGATTGCCTACAGCAAATCGCCTTGCTGCGAATTTGCTGCATGCGTGCCCGCCAAACTGGCCGGTGCAGTTAAGCCAAAATGGGCATAGGTATTCAAGGTGGCAATGCGGCCGCGGGGGGTGCGTTGAATGTAGCCCTGCTGAATCAAATAGGGCTCCAGCACATCTTCAATGGTGTCTTTTTCTTCCCCGATCGCAGCAGCCACGCTTTCAAGCCCCACTGGCCCGCCTCCAAATTTGTGGATGATCGTTTCCAGCAATCGGCGATCCATGGGATCCAGTCCCACTTTGTCCACATCGAGCATGGTGAGTGCCGCATCGGCCACATCAGCGGTAATGACACCATCCGCTTTCACTTGGGCGTAATCCCGTACACGGCGCAGTAGACGGTTGGCGATGCGTGGCGTGCCGCGTGAACGCTTTGCAATTTCCAGGCAACCACCCGCCTCAGCGGGTGTTTCAAGGAGGTTCGCAGAGCGGGCGACGATTCGCGACAACTCCTCTGGGGTATAAAACTCAAGCCTGGATACGATGCCGAAGCGGTCACGCAAAGGATTGGTCAACATGCCTGCTCTGGTGGTGGCACCCACCAGTGTGAATGGCTGCAAATCAAGTTTGACACTCCGGGCCGCAGGACCTTCGCCAATCATGATGTCGATTTGATAGTCTTCCAGCGCAGGGTACAAAATTTCTTCGACCACTGGTGAAAGCCTGTGAATTTCGTCGATGAACAACACATCGTTGGCTTCAAGGTTGGTCAGCAATGCCGCCAAATCACCCGGGCGTTCAAGTACCGGGCCAGAGGTTTGGCGCAGGTTGACACCCATTTCACGGGCCAGAATGTGGGCCAGAGTGGTTTTACCCAAACCTGGTGGGCCGAACAGCAGCACATGATCCAGCGCTTCTTTGCGCGCGCGGGCCGCTGCGATAAAAATATCAAGTTGATCGCGAATTTTCTGTTGCCCTACATATTCGTCCAGATGCTTTGGGCGCAACGCGCGTTCAAAGGCATCCTCAGCAGGAGTTGTTTTGCTTGGGCTGATGAGGCGATCGGGTTCAATCATCGTGAGTTGTCTCGCTTAGCCTTTTGACAAATTGCGCAAGGCCAGTTTCAGGCCGTCTGTAACACTGGTCCCTTCGGGCAGGCCCTTGCAGGCCAGTGCGGCTTCTTTGTCAGAATAAC
>NZ_LUJK01000060.1 GCF_001601825.1 Limnobacter sp. CACIAM 66H1
ACAGCGGCTCGGCGATACGCGCGGCGCGCAGCCAGTACACCGCCAGGCAGGCTAGGCCACCGACCAGCAGCAGGGTCACGCGCAGGGGCCGGCAGTTTCAGCTCGCCGAGGCCTTCCAGGGCCACGGTGATCAGCAGCATGGCGGCGCCGAACAGGAGGAAACCCGGGGTATCGAAACGGCTGCGCTGCGGGCCGCGCAGAT
This sequence comes from Limnobacter sp. CACIAM 66H1, assembly GCF_001601825.1. Lineage (GTDB taxonomy): Bacteria > Pseudomonadota > Gammaproteobacteria > Burkholderiales > Burkholderiaceae_B > Limnobacter. The sequence goes on from NZ_LUJK01000060.1 coordinate 203, forward strand.
CTGGCATGTAGCGCATCGCTGCCCAGCAGCCGAGCAGGCCGACCGGCAGGTTGATGAGGAAGATCCAGTGCCAGCTGGCCGCTTCCACCAGCCAGCCGCCGAGGGTCGGGCCGATCAACGGGCCGAGCAGGCCGGGTAGGGTGATGAAGCTCATGATCCGCACCAGTTCGGTTCGCGGGTAGGCGCGCAGCACCACCAGACGCCCCACCGGCATCATCAGGGCGCCGCCCAGGCCCTGGATCACTCGTGCGCCGACCAGCATGGCGAGCGACTCGGACAGTGCGCAGAGCAGCGAGCCCAGGCTGAACAGGGCGATGGCGCCGAAGAAGATGCGCCGTGTGCCGAAGCGGTCGGCGATCCAGCCGGAGGCGGGAATCAGCAGCGCCACGGTGAGCATGTAGGCGATCACCACCGACTGCATGCGCAGCGGATCTTCGCCCAGGTCATGGGCCATGGCGGGCAGAGCGGTGTTGAGGATGGTGCCGTCCAGCGTCTGCATGAAGAAGGCGATGGCGACTATCCAAGGCAGCAGGCGGGCGGTGCGTGGATCGAGCAGGGCAGGGGTGGTCATGCTGTTCTCATGGTTTGTGTCCTTCACTCTAGGCTGCTGGTTCAGCAGGGGCAACTGCGGCAGGCTGCGGGCAGGCGCGAGTCAACGGGAGTGCTACGCTGGGTTGACTGGCACATCGCCCGGCAAGGGCTAAGGATGGCTTCATGCGCTGGTTATCTCTGTGGCTTTCGCTGGCCTGTCAGCCATTGCTGGCAGCCGAGTGGTTTCCGTATCCGGTACGTGCCGATGGCCGCCTGCTGGATTACCGGCCTCTGCCGGTGGCCAGCCAGCCCTGGCGGATCTGCGCGCTACTGCCCCATGGCAAGGACCGCTACTGGTGGGGCGTGGCCTGGGGCCTGGATCAGGAGGCCAACCGTCTGGGCGTACGCCTGGGCATCTATGAGGCCGGTGGCTACGAGCATGCCAACGTGCGTTTGCATTTGTACCGGGTGTGGCGTTTTGATGGCAGCCCCAAGTCGCTGGAGAACCAGCGCTTCACTTGGGCTAGCCTTGACAGCTCAGACTTGTCTCCGATTCTGCCAGCCACGGAACCCTTGCTGCCCAAATTGGCGCAGCCCACAGTCATGGCGTTGAGCAATTACGAAGCCGGGTTTGAGGCTTGTGCCAAGCGATTGGAACAGGGACTGAGCCGGGCCACAATGCCGATTTATGTTCAGTTTCGTGAAAAGACCCTAAAGGGCGATGCCTTGATTCAAGCCTTTGAGCACTGTTATGGCTTGTGTCAAAAGACCGGACAGGCCATGTTGTTGAATTCCGATACATGGATCAATCTCGCAGTGCATCTGGACGCTTTGCCGTGTCCGCTTCATTTGACGCAGGCTCATTTGTTGTCCGGTCAATTCCAGGGTGTACAGTGTGCGGGTGCGTCGGTGCACGATACTGACAGTCTGCACATGGCTTTTGATCGAGGTTTGAGTTATGCCGTCTTGGGTGCGGTGAAGCCTACTTCCTCGCACCCGGGGCAACCCGGTTTGGGTTGGCAAGGGTTTCTTGACAGTGCGCTGGGCGCGCGCTTGCCTGTATTTGCGATTGGAGGCTTGGCCTGGGGTGACATGCCGGATGCACGCAGGCATGGTGCCCACGGAATTGCCATGCTCAGTCAGTTTGGGGTGGGCTGAGCAAACTTACAGGTTACAAAGCCTGATCTTGAACTCAATGGGTTCCAGATAGGGGTTGTTTTTGCTGACCCCGTTGGCATTCGGAATGTTGAATCGAATCCACAGCATGTATTTGTTGGCGCTGAATTCGGGTACCACTTCCAGGTCACTGGGTAGATCGACCCGCAAAAGCTGAAATGTTTTGCCGCTCATTTGCTGAGTGTAATTGCCTTGTTCGGCTGTTACCACGCTCATTTCGCCACTATGGCGCAAGATCTTCAAGACAAGTTCAATGGCTTTGGCCAGAGGTCGCATGGGCTCGAACCAGGCCTCAATGTCAAGGCGTCTCGCCTGCGCTGAACGGGATTGCCAGCGGTGATAGCCGGGCAAATCAAATTCGCAAACACCACCCGGAATGGTGCAACGGCTGCGAATAATCATCAAAAATTCATTGTCACGAAGATGATAACCCAATCGACCGTTGCACTGATTCAACTGAGTGGCCGTGGAGTCAATGCTGGCCAAGGTGTCTTCCAGCATGTTGCGATCAACGCCTGGGTGGCCTCGAAACTGAACCAGCGACGTGCGCTGCCTGTCAAGCTCCTGAAGCAAATCGCTTTTCAGATCAGCTCTTGAGCCGACTTCAATGATTTCAAACAGGGTGAGCAGGGCGGTGTGGTGGTCCAGCCGATGGTCTTGAGCCATGAAGAAGCCGAATTTGGCAAACAAATCTTCAAGGCGCAACAGCGTGCGAATTCTCTCGTTGAGTGGAAACTCGTATGTGGTGATTTGAGTGACCGGATTGCTGGTCTGTTGTTCGTCTGTAACTTGAGTCACCGAGCCATCGCAATTAAAAGAAACATCAGGTGTGATTGTGGCGCACCTGTGGTTTTCATGCAAATAGCAAGGTCATTTTTGCGCCTTTTTTATTAATTTTTGGTGCATAAAGTCGATTTTTTCAATCAGTTCGGCTAGATCACCATTGTTTTCGATCACCTGTGTCGCACCTGCCCGCCGTCTCTCTCGGGTGGCCTGGTTTTGCATCACTGTACGCACTTGCGTTTCGGGCCAACCATTGCGTTGAATAACTCTGCGTACCTGTTGTTCCTCCGGGCAATCGACCACGATGATTTCATCCATCAGTTCACCCCAGCCTCCTTTTTCAAACAGCAGGGGCACCACCAGCACAAAGTAAAGCGGGGCACCGGCGTTCAGGTACTGCTGCACGAGCTCGCGGATTTTCGGGTGAAGAATTTTCTCCAGTTCAATACGCTTCCCCGGATCTTTGAAAACCAAAGCCCGCATGTAGTCGCGGTTCATGCTGCCGTCAGGAAGGAGGGCCTCCTCACCAAACGTCTTTTGTATGTCAGGCATGGCAAGCCCCCCGACCTTGGTGAGGCTATGGGCTATTTCATCAGTGTCGATGATGGTTGCACCCAAGGCTTGAAGCCGGTTGGAAACGGCAGTTTTCCCGGACCCGATTCCGCCAGTCAAGCCAACGACCAGTTGCTTGGGTTTGTTCAGGGCTATGTGCATCGCTTGTTTAAATCCATCGGGTCAGGTCAAAGCCTGCCATCCACGCCAAGGCCCCCATCACCAGACAGGGACCAAAGGGAAAGGCCTCCGTTTTCTTCTTGCCACGGATGGTTTGAATGATCAGGCCAAACACAATGCCGGATACGGAGGCAAACAACACCACGCTAAACAGAGAGGTGATGCCCAGCCACGCACCAATTGCAGCCAGCAACTTGAAGTCCCCATAGCCCATGCCTTCTTTGCCGGTGGCCAGTTTGAAAAGTTGGTAAATCAGCCACAACACCAGGTAGCCCATGGCTGCCCCCGACACCGCGCTGGCCAACGGCACGAATTCAACAAAAAGGTTGAACAACAAACCAGCCCACAGAAGCGGCAATGTGATGCTATCGGGCAGCAGGTAAGTATCAAGATCGATCAGCGCCAGGACCAGCAGACAGGCTGCAAATGCCATTAAAGCCAGACCGACGACGCCGGGCGGGTGGAGTAAGGCGATGGCCAGAAAAAGACCCCCACAAAGTAGCTCAACCACCGGATAACGCACCGACACGCGGCTTTTGCAATGCCCGCATTGGCCACGAAGAAGCAGGTAGGAAATCACGGGAATGTTGTGCCATGCTTTCAAAGGCGTTTTACAAGCGGGGCAGTGGGAGGCCGGCAGAAACAGGTTAAACCGCTGAAATTCCTCAGGCTCTCGGCCTTGTGCCTCGGCCAGGTCGGCATCCCATGCGCGTTGCATCATGATGGGCAGGCGGTGGGCGACGACATTCAAAAACGACCCAATGCACAGCCCAAGCAGCACGCTTAGTACAAGCCAATGGAATGGCTCCAAACTATTCAGTGCGGTCAAACAATATCTCCCATATTGAAGATCGGCATGTACATGCCCACAATCAGCACGCCCACCAGTATGCCAATGATGCACATGATCATGGGCTCCATCACGGTAGACAGTGTATCCACTTTGTCATCCAGATTGGTCTCTTATTGGTTGGCCAATCGCTCAAGCATGGAGTCCATCCTGCCCGATTCTTCTCCGATCCGGATCATCTGGATGGATTCGGGCGGGAACAGCCGACTGTTTTCCATGCTGTCAGAAACCCGACCACCCGAGGCAACGGCTTGCCGTATTTCAAGCGTGGCGTCCTGAAAGCTTCGAATTTGGGACACACTGGCCACTGACTCAAGCGCAGAGGTGATCGGTACCCCCGATGCACTGAGCGTCGCGAAAGTACGCGTCCAGCGCGCGTGAACAGCCGTTTTCATGAGATCGCCAATCAAAGGCAGGCGCAACAGCAGTATGTCCATGGAGTTCTTGAATTGTTGATTTCGGCGATACATTTGATACAGGCTGTAAATGCCCAGACCAAAACCCGCCAGCACGATGAGCCCATATTCCTGAAGAAAGCCAGAGGCTTTCAGCAGCAGGGTGGTGAGCAAAGGCAACTCGGCATCGAACTGCGAGTAAATGGATTTGAACGAGGGCAATACGAATAGAAGCATGCCCACAGTGACTGCAATGGCCACCAGCACCACAATGCTTGGGTAAATCATGGCTTTACGCACCTTTTGGCGGATGCGCAAGGTTTTTTCAATGTGAGTGGCCAATCGGCCCAGTGCGCTGTCCAGTTCCCCAGCATTTTCGCCGGCAGCCAGGGTGTTACAAAACAGGTTGTCGAAGCAACGGGGATGTTTGCGCATGGCCTCGCTGAGTTTTAAGCCGCTTTCTACGTCAGCCCGAATGGCTCTGACCACTGCCTGCATACCTCGTTTTGATTTGCTGGTCATGCCACCTGCAATCAGCCCCAGGCTCTGCCCAAGCGGTACACCTGACTGAATCATGACTGCAAGCTGCCTGACAAAAGAGGCCACCAACACGAGTGGAATTTTGCGGCCGGTGTAGGGTTTGGCTTTTCGAAGCGAGCTGGGTTTGACCCCTTGTCGGCTCAACTGATAACGGGCGTGGTCGATTGATTTGGCCCTGATTTCACCTGTTCGGGGTTTTTGTGTTTTGCTTTTGGGTTTTTCTGTCCATAAAAACAGCAGATCCCCGGAGGCGGGTTTCTCTCTCAGATTGGCATTCATCGCGCGCGCTCGCAGGCAGATTAATCGGCTTTTGTCGCGCTCAGAATTTCCTCAATGCTGGTGATGCCCAAGCGAACCTTGGCAACGCCAGATTCACTCATGCTGTCGATGCCTTCCTGGCGGGCGAGACGCTCCAGTTCGAGCGCTGAGGCGCCCGAAATAATGAGTTCCTGCATGGCCTCGGACACGGGTAATACTTCGTAAATTCCGGTGCGACCTGAATATCCTGTGCCATTACACGCTTCGCAGCCCACCGCACAGAAGGGTGTCCAATCCTCTTGGGGGACTTCCTTCAGCAGGCCCGACGTGGTCAAGGCCTGTAGCCCAAGTGGGTGTGGCGACTTGCAGTTGCACAGTTTTCGCACCAGCCGTTGGGCAATAATCAGGCTGACCGAGGAGGCGATGTTGAAGGTTTCAACGCCCATGTTTTTCAGGCGGATAATCGACGAGACGGCGTCGTTGGTATGAAGGGTTGACAGCACCTTGTGACCCGTCTGAGATGCCTTGATTGAGATGTCTGCAGTCTCAAGGTCGCGGATTTCACCGACCATGATGACGTCAGGATCCTGGCGTAGCAGGGCCCGAAGGGCTTTGGCAAACGTCAAGCCGATCCGCTCGTTGATGTTGACCTGGTTGATTCCTGGCAGGTTGATTTCCGCGGGGTCTTCGACAGTGCTGATGTTGATGGAATCGTTGTTCAGCATTTGAAGAAAGGTATACAGAGACACGGTTTTACCGCTGCCTGTGGGGCCTGTGACGAGAATCATGCCGTGTGGCTTTGCCAAGGCTTTTTCGACAGCCGAACGCTGGGTGTTGTCAAACCCGAGTTGCTCAAGTTTCAGCAATGATTTGCTGGAGTCGAGCAGTCGCATCACGATTTTCTCACCGAACAAGGTGGGTAGCGTGCTGACCCGGAAGTCGATTTTTCGTTCGTCAGCACCCAGCGTAAGCCGAATTCGGCCGTCTTGAGGCACACGAGTTTCGGTGGTGTTCAGGCGGCTCATGATCTTGATTCGGGCCGCGATTTTCGATTTGGCGGCCAGCGGGGGCTGAGAGGCTTCCTGCAGCACGCCATCAATGCGGAATCGAACCCGGTAACTTTTTTCGTAGGGCTCAAAATGAATATCCGAGGCCCCTTTTTTCAGTGCATCGCTTAACACTCGCTGAACAAATCGCACGATGGGTGCATCGTCTACGTCAGGTGAGGCTTCTTCGTTGATTGAATTGCCGGCATCAGATTCCACCTCAGTCAGCAGGCCTTCGTCCATACCTTGAGAGGGGTCATTTTTTTCGATTCGACTGATCAATTTGTCATATTCAACCACCACAGGTTCCACCTGCAGCTGCGTACGAAATTTCAGTTGCTGAATGGTGCTGAGGTCGGTGGGGTCCGCCATGGCCACGCTGAGCGAACCGTGGCGGCGATTCAATACAAAAGCTTCCAGTCCCTTTTCAGCCTGGATCAAGTCAGCTTCAATGCTCTCACGGGTGTCGTCAAACTGACTCAGGTCAAGCAAAGGGTAGCCGAAGTGCTGTGCAACCGTGCTCGCAAGAAGCTCTGCGCTTACCAGGCCATTGTTGACAATCCACTCGGCCACTGAGCGGCCTTGGGCCTCCTCAGCAGTCAATTGCTCCAGCTGGGCGTTGTCGAGAATCCCTTTGGCGGTCAGTGCCCGCACAAGCCCTGAGCTTTTGACAATTGCACTACTGATGCTCATAGATCAAGGTCCTTGAAAGTGAAGGGTTTGGATCGAGATGTGTGTTGCCCAACTATGCGTATTCAGTATGTACTTATCAATCACCTAGGCGGATGTTTTTCAGTGACAATCAGGCGTTGCGATTCACCGCAACGTCGCACAACATCGCCAAGGACTCAGTGTAAGGGTTACTGGCCAATGATCCCAAGCGGGTTTTCGCTGATTCTGCAAGCGCCTGTGCCTTGTTTCGGGTGTAGTCCAGCGAACCGGTTTGCTCAATGCTTGCCATAATGGCGTTTACGTCTTGTGTGCCCCCGTTGGCAATCGCATCCCGGATTTGGGTTTGTACCTGCGGTGCGGCATGTTGCATGGCGTGAATCAGGGGCAGGGTGGGTTTGCCCTCGCGCAGGTCGTCGCCCACGTTTTTTCCCAAAGCCGCACTTTCCCCGGCGTAATCGAGCACATCGTCGATCAACTGAAAAGCGCTGCCTACTTCTGCTCCAAATTGACCCAGGTTGGCGATCACTTCCTTGCTTTGACCGGTCACAATCCCCGCCAGGCGGCATGAAGCTTCAAACAACTTGGCGGTTTTGAAGTCGATGACCTGCATGTATCGGGCTTCTGTGACGTCGGGATCCTTGCAGTTGAGCAATTGCAATACCTCGCCTTCGGCGATGGTGTTGGTGGCCTCAGAAAGCACATCCATCACATCCATCAAACCAATTTTTACCATCATCTGAAATGAGCGCGAATAGAGGAAGTCGCCCACCAGTACAGCGGCGGAGTTTCCGTATTCGGCGTTTGCGGTGAGACGACCACGGCGCATGTCCGATTCATCGACCACATCGTCGTGTAGCAGCGTTGCGGTATGAATGAATTCAACAATTGCTGCCAATTCAATGGCTTGCTGCATCTGTTGTGGGTTTGCGCCCAGTGCCCGGGCTGTCAAAATGACCAATGCGGGGCGCAGGCGTTTTCCACCGGCGTTGATGATGTAATCGCTGATTTGGTTAATCAGGCTGACCTCGGAATGCAGGCTGGTTCGAATGACCTGGTCAAGTTGCTGCATGTCGGCCGCGATGGGGGACAACACGCTTTTCACACTGGGCGCTGGGCTGGGCATGGGTTCACTGCATGTCTGGTTGATTTATGTTGCGCTTATTGTACTTGACGGTGTTTGCCAAAAGCCGCGTTTCATGAGCAGAATGAACGATGAATGATCACAAGGCTTTGACAACATTGCACTTTCCGAGCATAATTGCGGGCTATCCGAATTTTTTCGGGTTCGATTATCAAGAAACTAAGGGTCAACTATGTACGCGGTCATAAAAACCGGCGGCAAGCAATACAAGGTTGCTGCTGGTGAAAAACTTAAAGTAGAACAGATACCTGCTGACATTGGCCAAGAAATCTCTCTGGACGAAGTGCTCGCTGTTGGTAGCGGTGACACAGTTAAAGTGGGTACTCCACTGGTTCAAGGGGCTTCGGTCAAGGCAGTTGTTTTGGCACACGGTCGTCACGACAAAGTGAAGATCTTCAAGATGCGTCGTCGCAAGCACTATCAAAAGCGTCAAGGCCATCGCCAGAACTTCACTCAAATCCAGATCCAAGCCATCAACGCTTGATAGAGGAGAATGACTCATGGCAAGTAAGAAAGGCGGCGGCTCTACGCGCAACGGACGTGACTCAGAAGCCAAGCGACTGGGTGTGAAGGTGTTTGGCGGCCAGGCAATCAATGCCGGCGGCATCATCATTCGCCAACGCGGTACACGTTTTCATGCTGGCGACAACGTCGGCATGGGCAAAGATCACACATTGTTTGCACTGACCGACGGTCAGGTGCAGTTCTCAGTGAAGGGCGCCTTGCGCCGCAAAACTGTGAGCGTGGTCAGCGAAGGCTAATCCTTCGTTTGCACCGCACACCGTGCTTGGTCCAATAGCCCTGCATTGCAGGGCTATTTTCGTTTTGGGCCAAGTACATTCATTTTCAGAGTAAAACAAACCAAGTCGGCAGGCTTGGTTATCAAGCCTGGTTATCAGGCGCAGTTATCGGGAACAGACATGAAATTCATCGACGAAGCAACAATTGAGGTGTTCGCGGGCAAGGGCGGTAATGGCTCTGGCAGCTTTCGTCGCGAGAAATTCATTCCTAAAGGCGGGCCAGATGGTGGTGATGGCGGCAAGGGTGGCAGCGTGTTTGCCGAGGCCGACCGCAACCTGAATACCTTGATTGATTACCGCTTTTCGAAGCAACACCGTGCCAAAAATGGTGAAAATGGCCGTGGCTCGGATTGCTATGGTGCCGCAGGTCCCGACATCGTGTTGAAAATGCCGGTGGGTACCACCATTGTGAATGCTGAAACCGGCCTGGTTGTGGCCGACCTCACGGAGCACGGCCAGCAGGTTTTGATTGCCAAGGGTGGCGACGGCGGCTTGGGCAATATTCACTTTAAAAGCAGCGTGAACCGGGCGCCGCGTCAATTCACCAAAGGCAAAGACGGGGAGTCCGCCCGCTACAAGCTGGAACTGAAGGTGCTGGCGGACGTGGGGTTGCTGGGCATGCCCAATGCCGGCAAATCCACCTTGATAGCCGCAGTGTCAAACGCCCGCCCAAAGATTGCAGATTACCCGTTTACGACCCTGCACCCTAACCTGGGTGTGGTACGCATTGGGCACGCACAAAGCTTCGTGATCGCCGATGTGCCTGGTTTAATTGAAGGTGCCGCTGAAGGTGCGGGCTTGGGTCACCAGTTTTTGAAACACCTCAGTCGCACACGGGTACTGTTGCACTTGGTCGACTTGGCCCCTTTCGATGAAAACGTAGACCCAGTGCACGAGGCTGCTGCCATTGTTGAAGAACTGCGCAAATACGATGAAAACTTGTGGGCCAAACCCCGCTGGTTGGTGTTGAATAAAATCGACATGATTGCGGAAGGCGACCGGAAAGCGAAAATCGACGATTTTGTGACCCGTTACCGCGAGAAAACCGGTTGGCAGGGCCAGGTTCACCCCATCTCGAGTTTGACAGGTGAGAACACGGCGAACTTGATGCGTTCGGTGTACGAGAACCTGGTGCAGCAAATGCAGGTTGAGTTTCCGCCCGAGCCTGACGCACGCTTTCGCGAAAGCACAGGTACACTCATCAATCCTCAAGAAACTGACGACGATCAGGAGTAATTTCCGTGGCAGAGAAATCTCTGGCAAATCAACGTGTAGTTGTTAAAGTAGGCAGCTCCCTGGTCACCAAAGGCGGCAAGGGCGTGGACATGGAGTCCATTCGGGCCTGGGCAGCACAAATTGCCGAATTGACGAACCAAGGCTGCGAGGTGGTGTTGGTATCGTCCGGTGCGATTGCTGAGGGTATGAAACGCCTGAAATGGGCCAAGCGCCCCAAAGAAATTCATGAACTGCAAGCCGCCGCGGCGGTGGGGCAAATGGGATTGGTGCATGCCTATGAAATCGGTTTCGCTGAACATGGGCTTGTATGCGCGCAGGTCTTGCTAACCCACGCTGATCTGGCTGATCGCGAACGTTACCTGAACGCCCGCTCCACCCTGTATTCGCTTTTGGGCCACAAAGTGGTGCCCATCATCAATGAAAACGACACAGTGGTCACCGATGAAATTCGCTTTGGTGACAACGACACCTTGGGTGCCTTGGTCACCAACTTGGTGGAAGCGGACACCTTGGTTATCTTGACCGACCAGGTGGGACTGTATAGCGCTGACCCCCGCAAGAACCCGGATGCCAAATTCATCCACGAAGAAACCGCAGGCAACCCAGAGCTTGAAAAAATGGCAGGCGGTGCTGGCAGCAGTGTAGGCACTGGCGGCATGATCACGAAAATTCTGGCGGCCAAGCGGGCCGCACGAAGTGGCGCCGCCACGGTCATTGCCAGTGGCCATGAGCCCAATGTGCTGGTTCGCCTCATGAAAGGTGAATCCGTGGGCACCTACTTGAAGGCTCCCATGGGTCGCCTGGCTGCACGGAAGCAGTGGATGGCCGACCATTTGAAATTGAAAGGCTCACTCCTGCTGGATGCCGGTGCCGCAGAGGCTTTGCGCAAGAAAAAGGGCAGCCTTCTGCCAATTGGCGTTACCGGTTGTCAAGGCAATTTTCAGCGTGGTGATGTAGTCGCCTGCTTGAGCCCTGAGGGCGAGGAAGTGGCCCGTGGCCTGGTGAATTATGCAGCTGCTGAGGTCAAAAAAATTGCCAAGCAACCCACCAGCGCGATAGAGTCCATCCTTGGTTATCTGGATGAACCCGAGCTGATTCACCGCGACAACATGGTGGTATTGGCCTAACACGAATTGGAGTGCGCCGATGGAACTGTCGATGTGGAAAAACAGCGGGCAGTTTTTCGAATGGAAAGGCCACTCCATATTTGTGCAAGACACTGCAGCCGCCAACAAACCTGTTCTGTTGCTTATTCATGGTTTTCCGACCGCCAGTTACGACTTCCATTTGCTATGGCCTGAATTGGCCGAAACTCATCGCCTGATTGCATTTGACATGCTGGGGTACGGCTATTCTGACAAGCCGCGCACCTGGCGGCATTCCATTTTTAATCAGGCCGACATTGCTGAAGCCTTGCTGAAAAGCAAAGGAATTGATGCATGCACAATGATCACCCATGACGTGGGTGACACGGTGGGGCAAGAGCTTCTGGCCCGCCATGCGGAGGGTAGGCTGGGGTTCAAGCTTGAGCGCGTGGTGATGCTCAACGGCGGGCTTTTTCCAGAACACACCGCGCCATTCTGGTTCAAAAGCTGCTGCTCAGCCCCTTGGGTTTTGTATTCACACGCTTGATGAAAAAAGAAAAGCTGGCCGCCAGCCTACGCAGCGTATGCTCGGAAGGGCTGAGCGATGCCGACATTGATGCGGCGTGGACGTTGATGGCTCACAAAAAAGGAAACTTGTGCATGCACCTGTTGATTCAGTACATGCGTGAGAGGCGAGAAAACCGCGACCGTTGGGTACAAGCCTTGCAGAAGGCCGACATGCCATTTGCACTGATCGACGGTGTCGAAGATCCCATTTCCGGCGAACACATGGTGCAGCGCTTCGAGGAACTGGTGCCTGGCAAAAAAACCATTCGACTGGCTGGTTTGGGCCACTATCCGCATTTGGAAGACGCGACGAGAGTGTTGGCTGTTTTAAAGCCATTGCTTGCGCACTAGCCCGATCTTGATTAACCCAAAATAGTGGTTTTTGCTCTGCGTTATCTCTGTTGATACGCTTCGCCTTTTATTAAGGGGTTGCCATGTCATATGAGGTGGATTACGAATTTCTTTCCAAATTAGAGGGCGGGTGCAGAACCGGCGGCTACATACCTGATTTGGAGAAAAGTAAAAGCGGCGTAACAATTGCAACGGGCTTTGATTTGGGAGCCCGTAACGAGGATGATCTACGTCGACTTGGCATTCAGGGTTCTCTACTTAAAAAGTTGACACCTTATCTTGGGCTGAAAAAGCATGACGCTGCCAGGAAACTCGAGAAAAGCCCGCTAAGCATTTCTACGACCGAATGTCTACAAATTGATCAAGTGGTTAAAACCCATTATCTGGCGCATCTTGCCAACCGATATAACAGTGCCATTTCAAGTGGTGCAGTGAAATTCGAGGACCTAAGGCCCGAGTTTCAAACGGTGATTGCCTCCGTATCTTTCCAGTACGGTTTGGAATTGGCCCGGTCGGCTCCAAAGTTTTGGGCCTCTGTCGTTGGGCAGGATTGGAAACTCGCCGTCAAAATACTTCGAAACTTTCAGGATCAATATCCAACGAGAAGAAATAAAGAAGCGGACCTGATGGAGGGAGCACTTTGAGAACCCTTCTGCTGTGTCTTTTATTCACGCTTATTGGATGCTCAAATGCCAAATCCATTGAACATCGCTATTTCTGGCTTGATCCAGATGTGCGTGAAAAAGTGCAAAACCCATCTGAAGAATTACTGACATCTCGACCTCAGCTCGAATTTGCGAACGGAAGTTCAGCAAGTAACTGCGAGGAGTATTTTCAGCAACAAGGTGAGGTAAACGAGACTGCCGCAAACCACTCTGCGCGCTCTCATTATTTAATTTGTGACGCATTGAAACTGGCCGACACATGGCCACCAAAGCTTGAGGATAAGCCGATTGAAGAAGACCTGTCTTTGTGTTCGACCTTCAGTTTGAGCAGTTTCGAACATTCCCTCCGACCACGTGTTGAAGCGGATGGCGCCACGCTGACCCAATTGTTTGGCGAGGAAGCGATAGAGGGATTGAATACCTGTAGTTTCCAAGGAGAGGGTCGAAATTTTGTCCTGAATGCGGTTTTGCTCGTTCAGGAAAAGGAAGGGCCAAAAAGGATGTGGGTGTGGGTGATCGATGAAATATTGGATGCCACCTATCGTTCTTACGAGGCTGTTTGGTTTGTTTTCGACGAGTCCAAAAGCATGTGGATTGCTACCCAATAAAAAAACGCNACCAAGTGGTTCGCGTTTTTTTATGTCGACTCAGGTTTTGCTTGGGTTTCCTCGGTTTTCACGGCGGGTTCCCAGTGGTCGCCCCTTGGCAATCGCCTCGGGTCATTTCTGGAAAACAGCAGTTTGGCCAACTCTCCCAATGCTTGTTTGTACACTTCCCGTTTGAAATCAATAACGTTTTCAAGTGGAACCCAATACTCGTTCCAACGCCAGGCATCAAATTCAGGGTGCTCAGTAGCCCGCAGGCTGACATCGCAATCCCTTCCAACCAATTTCAGCAAAAACCAGATTTGTTTCTGGCCTTTGTAGCTTCCCCGCCATTCCCGTCGAATCCAGTGATCGGGTACGGTGTACCGCAGCCAATTCCTGGTTCTTCCTATAATTTCAACATGTTCTGGCAACAAGCCAACTTCTTCGTGGAGTTCCCGGTACATGGCTTGTTCAGGCGATTCACCATGTTTAATTCCGCCCTGCGGAAATTGCCAGGAATGTTCACGAATTCGCTTACCCCAAAAGACCTGCTTTCGGGAATTGGTCAAAATAATGCCGACGTTGGGACGGTAGCCTTCTTTATCAAGCATACGCGCCCCGCAGATTTCTTTACAATTCAGAGTCATTATAAGCACGAGCTTGCGTTTGTACACCTAGGGTATCCGCGCTGCGGGCGGATAAAAGTACAATCGCAGTTCTAACCAATTCATTACTCAAGAGTTTTTTGCAAATGCGCGCCACCCAGTTTTTTTTGAATACCCTGAAAGAAGCCCCTGCTGACGCTGAAGTGATCAGCCATCAGCTGATGATGCGGGCTGGCATGATCAAGCGTTTGGCCGGTGGCATTTACACCTACATGCCCGTGGGGCTGCGCTCCATTCGCAAGGTAGAAAATATTGTTCGCGAAGAAATGAACCGCGCGGGTGCTCTTGAATTGCTAATGCCAGCTGTTCAACCTGCCGAGCTTTGGCAAGAAAGTGGTCGTTGGGAAAAGTACGGTCCTGAGCTGCTGCGTTTGAAAGACCGTCATGACCGGGACTTTGTAATTGGCCCTACACATGAAGAAGTGATTACTGATGTAGTTCGCAAGGAAGTGAAGAGCTACCGCCAGTTGCCCTTGAACCTGTATCAGATTCAAACCAAGTTTCGCGATGAAATTCGCCCACGTTTTGGCGTGATGCGCGGCCGCGAATTCGTGATGAAAGACGCGTATTCATTCGACCGTACTCAAGAAGCTGCCCTGAAAACCTACGATGTCATGTACGACGCGTACCGCCGTATTTTTACCCGCTTGGGTTTGAACTTCCGTGCAGTGAATGCCGACACCGGTTCAATTGGCGGCAACCGCAGCCATGAGTTTCACGTGATTGCCGACACGGGTGAAGATGCAATTGCGTTTTGCCCCAGTTCAGACTACGCCGCCAATGTGGAGCTGGCCGAAGCGGTTTGCACCGCGCAGCGCCCAGCTGCGAGCAAGACCATGGACAAGGTGCACACTCCCGGTAATTCAACCTGTGAAGCCGTTGCAGCGCAGCTGGGTTTGCCTTTGGCCGCAACGGTGAAGAGTGTGGTGTTTGCCAACGAGTGGCTGGATAAAAATGAAACCAAACCAAGCCGAAAGGTACAGATCATTTTGGCGCTTGTGCGCGGCGATCATGAGGTGAATGACATCAAGTTGGGCAAACTGGCGGGTGTACAAGAACTTCGCTTGGCCACCGAAGGTGAAATTGTGGCAGCTTTTGGAACCAAGCCGGGCTACCTGGGGCCAGTCGGCTTGCCGGCTGATGTGCGTGTCGTGGCTGATCGCAGTGTCGCCGCCATGGGTGATTTTGTGTGCGGTGCCAACGCCGCAGACTATCACTACGCTGGCGTGAATTGGGGTCGTGATTTACCCGAGCCCGAGGTGGCAGACATTCGCAATGTGGTTGAAGGCGACCCCTCGCCCGATGGCAAAGGTGTACTGGCCATGTGCCGTGGCATTGAAGTGGGTCACGTATTTTATTTGGGCACCAAGTATTCGGAAGCCCTGCAAGCCAAATTCCTAGATGAAAACGGCAAGCCTGCAGTGATCGAAATGGGTTGCTATGGCATTGGTGTTACCCGTATTTTGGGTGCAGCGATTGAGCAAAACTTTGACGACCGCGGCATTGTCTGGCCGTTGAGCATTGCGCCTTTCGAGGTGGTGTTGTGCCCGATTGGCTACAAGAAAAGCGAAGAGGTAAAGGCTCAGGCTGACAGGCTTTACCAGATGCTGAAAGACGCTGGCGTGGATGTGATGCTGGACGACCGCGATGAGCGGCCAGGTGTGATGTTCGCTGATTGGGAGTTGATCGGCGTGCCGCTGCGGGTTACCTTGGGTGACCGTGGCCTGAAAGAAGGCAAAGTGGAATTCCAGTCGCGTGATGGCAAGGTTGAAAAGCGCGATGTTGAAGTTGGGGAAATTTTTGAGCAGTTGCGTGTTGAACTTGCCAACAGGCAAGTTACTTTATAATCCATTTGCCCGGTTGGCGTGTAGCGCCCGCCGGGTGCTTGCGCTAGCCGGGGCTGTATTGGCTTTGGCTGGTGTTGCTTCACCGGTTCATGCCAATCAGCAGTACGAACCCATGGCGGATCATGTTCGCCTGGCGCTTCGCACCGCCTTGAATGCCCCTGCGGCACCCCGTCCAATTTTCGATTCCGTCGGCCATCGAATTGACTGGATGGCCGAGATGTCGCGCCGTTTGGCCCGCCGTGTTCCCGATTTCAGCGAGCGAACAGAGCTGATCAAGATTATTCGCTATGAAGCGCAGCGAGTTGGCATTGACCCTCAAATTATTTTTGCCCTGATTGAAGTGGAGAGTAACTTTCGTGCCGATGCAGTTAGCCATGCCGGGGCCATTGGCTTGATGCAGGTGATGCCGTTTTGGACCGATGTGTTGTCGCGGGGAAGTTCTCGGGAGTTGTTTGAGCCGCGCGTAAACATTCGTTACGGCTGCCTTATTTTGCGGCATTACCTGGATATTGAAAAAGGCAATCTGGACCGGGCCTTGGGGCGTTACAACGGCAGCCTCGGGAAGATGACCTATCCCAATCTGGTGTATGACCGCTTGGATCGGAATTGGGGCTATAGCTACGTTGAGCCGCCGAAGCCTGCGCCTCGAATTGCGGGTGACTTTTGATCTGAACTTGAATGGCCACCGCTGCTGTTGGTAGCCCACTCGGCTTGGGTTACTTGTTCCGCACTGAAAACCGCTTGATCCCTTTTTGAATGGATTCTTGCTCACCGAGCTCGGCAAAAGGGCGGGCCGAGTCTCGGTGTCGGCTTGTGGCCGAGCGCTGCGAATCCACTCAAACGGGGCGATTTTCTTGAAGTGCGCCCCAAGCAATCCCACTGCCGAGTTGGCTCAAACCCGCAGAGTGCGACCCATGGCAAGTTCAGCTCCCGAATCTCCCGGTCAGCGTTTCTCCATCACAACGCAACCCACGACTGTGTTCAACGCCCAATCGGCGGCGGTGTTTCGATCGCCTCGCTTTCAAGAAAACCTGCCCTTGTGTGCCGAGCAGGGCCGGTGTTGCCCAGCATGGGCGACAGAGAACGGACCCGACCCGCAGTTTAGGAGGGGTCGTTCTCAGGCATCGCAAGGCTCAGCAAGGGATCAACAGGTTTTCTGGCGAGAGATCGGAACCCAAGCCGATCGGGAAGCTAACAGGCAGGCGAGAGATTGAAACCCAAGCCGATTACATGCCTGGAAACCCGCCACCTGGCGGCATGCCGCCTCCAGGGAAGCCGCCTTTTCCGCCGGGGCCACCCATGCCACCCATTTTGCGCATCAATTTGGCCAAGCCACCTTTTTGCATGCTCTTCATCATGTCGCGCATTTGCTCAAACTGCTTGAGCAAGCGGTTCACTTCCTGAACCTGAACGCCCGCACCTGCTGCGATACGGCGTTTGCGTGAAGCTTTTAGCAGGTCAGGCTTGGTCCGCTCTTCAATGGTCATCGAAAAAATAATGGCCTCGGTGCGTTTCATCTGCTTTTCAGCCGCAGCAGCGTCCACTTCGCCAGCGCCTTT
>NZ_LUJK01000061.1 GCF_001601825.1 Limnobacter sp. CACIAM 66H1
AACGGTCATTCTGACACTGCACCACAATGCCGGTTGGAATGTGGGTTAAGCGAACCGCAGAATCGGTTTTGTTAATGTGCTGGCCACCCGCACCGCTGGCACGGTAAGTGTCCGTGCGAACATCGGCCGGGTTGATTTCGATTTCAAAGGAATCGTCCACTTCCGGGTACACAAACAGCGATGCGAAAGAGGTGTGGCGACCACCGGAGGAATCGAAAGGTGATTTGCGAACCAGGCGGTGCACACCCGTTTCGGTGCGCAAATAGCCGAAAGCATATTCACCTTCCACTTTGACTGTGGCCGATTTGATACCTGCCACATCGCCGTCGGACTGTTCCATCACCTCCACTTTGAAGCCTTTGCGTTCGCAGTAACGCAGGTACTGGCGCAACAAAATGCTGGCCCAATCCTGGGCTTCCGTGCCTCCTGCACCTGCAGTGATGTCGATGAAACAATTGGATGGATCAGCCGGATTACTGAACATGCGGCGGAATTCCAGGTCGGCGATGATCTTTTCGTATTCGGCGACATCGCTTTCAATCGCCTCCAGCGTATCGAAGTCGCTTTCGGCTTGCGCCATTTCAACCAGTTCTTGAGCGTCGCTGATGTTGGCCTGCACGGTGTTCATGGTCACCACCACGCCATCCAGCATCTTTTTTTCTTTGCCCAACTCTTGCGCATGTTTGGGGTCGTTCCAAACGTTGGGGTCTTCCAGTTCGGCGTCAACTACCGTGAGTCGTTCGGCCTTGCGGTCGACGTCAAAGATACCTCCGCAACTGGCCAGCGCGGTCGGCAAGGTCAGTCAGGGCGTTGATGATGGCATTCAGGCGTTCGGCTTCCATGTTTCTCTAACAAATTCAATGTGCGTAACCCGATATTGTAACGCAAGCCGCCCTACAACACGTGCTCCACAATGATTTGCACCGCATCACCGCCTGTGAAGGTGTCTCGCTCAAACCGGTAGGCCAGTTTGACCCGGGTCGGCAACGCCTCTACGGCTCGCCAGCGCAAGGCCACAAAGGTTTTGCCATCGCGCTGCAAGGTGAATTTGCTGTGGGCATTCTTCAGCAAGCGGTGTTCAAGCACCTCAAACTCATCACAAAACAGGGGTGCCGGGAAGCCTTGCCCCCACACCTGGGTTTCCAGCAAGTCTGCAGCACTGGCGGCAATGTAGTCGGCAGGAATTGAACCGTCGGTTTCAACCACCTGTGTCAGCGCACTGGGGTCGCTTAAATCCAGAATGGCTTTGGCAAATTCAATTTTGAATTGATCGATGGCCTCTTCGGCGATTGTCAACCCAGCGGCCATGGCGTGGCCACCAAACTTGGGCATGCTGCCTTCGGGCAAACGCTTGCAGACCAAGTCCAATACATCTCTCAAATGCACGCCTTGCACAGACCGGCCACTGCCTTTCCAGAAGCCATCATCACCCGGTGCCAATGCAATGGTGGGGCGGTACAGTCGCTCCTTGATCCGGGAGGCCAAAATTCCGATTACTCCCTGATGCCAGGTGTTGTGCGCCACTACAATGCCCGCAGCGGGTTCATCCTGACTGATGAACTTTTCAATGTCTTCCAGCGCGTCGCGTTTCATGTCGGCTTCAATCCGCTTGCGCTCTTCGTTCATTTTGCCAAGCTGGGCGGCCAAAGCACTTGCCTCGCCGGCGTCGTCGGCCAACAAAGTGCGAATACCTATTGTCATGTCGGCAAGGCGGCCTGCCGCATTCAGGCGCGGGCCAAGGGCAAAACCCATGTCAGAGGCCGAGGCCTTGCGGGGGTCACGCCCGGCCTCATGAAACAAAGCCAACATGCCGGGCTGCGCGCGACCAGCACGTATGCGTTGCAAGCCGTGTGCAACCAAGCGGCGGTTGTTTGCATCAAGTTTGACCACGTCGGCCACGGTGCCCAAGGCAACCAAATCGAGCAGTGCATCAATGCGGGGTTGGCTTGCCGCATCAAACACTCCGCGCTCGCGCAACACTGCGCGGGTGGCAAGCAACACATAAAACATCACGCCCACACCGGCGATCGATTTGCTCGGAAATTCACAACCTGGCTGGTTGGGGTTCACAATCGCCAAGGCCTGCGGCAACTGGTCGCCGGGCAAGTGGTGGTCGGTCACGATTACACCGATACCCAACTCATTGGCCTCGTTCACGCCCTCCACACTGGCAATACCGTTGTCGACAGTCACCAACAGGTCTGGCTCAAACTCCTGAGCCGCCAACTGCACAATTTCAGGGCTTAGGCCGTAACCGTACTCGAAGCGATTGGGCACCAAAAAATCAATGTGGTATTTGGCCGCTTCTTCATCAGCACCCAGGCTTTGCAGCAGCATGCGCAAGCCGCGTACGCCCACTGCGGTGGCTGTAGCGCCGTCGCAATCGTAATCGCCCACCACAACAATGCGGGCACCGGCCTCCAGTGCGTCTGCAAGAATTTCTGCGGCCTGGTCAATGCCCTTGAGCTGAGAAGGTGGAATCAAATCAGCGAGCCTGGTTTCAGCTTCGGCTTGGGAATCTACACCCCGCGCGGCCATCAGGCGCGCGAGTAAAGGGTGCATGCCCTGGCTACGAAGCACCGCTTCAACTTGCGGGCGAGGGGTACGAACCCGGTGCTGAACGGTATTGGTACTCATCAACGTCCCTCCCATTCGGCCTGAATGCTGTCTTGGTCGCGCTGGCCCTGTTGCCACGCAGCCTGCAGGTCTTCCTCAGTGGGGCCTTCCTGCATTTCAGGCTCACCCAATACTGCCCAGTCCGGTCTGTTTTGCCAAAACTTGAATCGGTTCATCCAGTTGCTTTTCAAAGTTTTCCAGCCATGGTTGCCCAACAGCACCCAGTTGAAGGCCAAGCCTGCCATACGCATGGGTTGCAGCACCTCACTTTCAAGCAATTTGAAAACACCAATATCACCGCCCCAACCCTGGAAATTCACGCAGTACACATGGTCGGGTTTGGTCTGAAACTCCTCGGATCGAACGGGAGAATCAAGTGTGTTCAACAAACCCAACAACTGGGTCCAAAACACAAATCGGTTCACAACTTCGTCTGCGCCGTCAGTCATTTTGACTGCGTCAAACACACCGTCTTCAGAAACCGATTTCACGCGCGGCACGGCCAACTCGGTTTGCCACGCCTCACCTCCCCCCCAAAACCAAAGTGCATTCAGGGGCTTCAATCCCTTGGCTTCGCGGGCCTTGTTGAATTCGGCATTGTGCAACTCCACCTGCATATTCAGCCACATACGCCGCCAGTCGCTGCATTCCTGGTTCATGGGCAGGTAGTCAGTCAGGCGAATCCCCTGCACCGACCACGGCGACGCCTGTTCCATGGGCACAGGCGTCGGGTTGCTGAGCAGGCTGTGAAAACCCGCCGGGGTGTTCAATACCCAGCCGTGTTGTTCCAGCAGGGGTGTCACCACGCTCCAGAAGGCATCGAGGTCGGTTTGACCGAGCTGCAATACCTCGGGCGGCGTAAAACGCACACCATCGCGTTCAATTTCCAGGCAACCTACCGTGCCCCAAAACCGGGTGAAAGGGGCTATAACCGCGAGGCCACTATCAACCTGCGGCATTTGCAGCATGGCCCAGGCGGGGTACTGGTCGAACTTTGCTTGCGCTTGCGAATCCAAGTAGCGCAAAAGCCAGGCCTCAATTCGGTCCAATCCGTCAGCATGTTGGTATTCAGGCGCGGCGTTTCTGGCCATGGTTTGCAGCAAACCAGCCGGCAAACCACTGAAAGATTGAGCCTGCGCGGAGGCAGACAGGCGTTCAAGCGTCATCTCGGGCACAAGAATGTTGGGGACGAACACCCACAAAGGCGCATTGCTTGGTTTGGACACGGTTTTATTCACACTACAATGAGAGCGCTTTGAAACTTCAACAGCGCATTTGAACAATTCGGGACAATTTGTGATTAGTTTACCCTTTGATGTTGAAATTGCACTGCGCTATGTGCGCGGTGGCGGTCACAGAAGCCGTGACAAGTTCATTTCCTTTATCTCCGGATTGTCCATGGCCGGCATTGGGCTTGGAGTGGCAGCACTAATTGTGGTGTTGTCGGTAATGAATGGCTTTCAAAAAGAAGTTCGAGACCGCATGTTGTCGGTGATTGCGCACATCGAGGTACTGGCACCACAAGAGGGGTTTGACAACCCAGAAGCGCTGCTGGGTGCGATCAAGGCTGCCAACCCAAAAGTAATCGGTGCCGCTCCCTATGTGGCTGGCGAAAGCATGCTGGCGCATGGAGACCTGCTGCGCCCAGCCATCGTTCGCGGCATTGACCCCGCCCAAGAACAGGAAGTATCGGATTTCAAAGAAATCATTTCGGGTAGCCTGAGTAACCTGCAAGCTGGCGAATTTCGTGTGGTTTTGGGCATCGAGTTGGCCAAACAGATCGGGGTCAGCGTGGGCGACCGCATTACCTTGATTGCGCCTTCCGGCCAAATGACCCCCGCAGGCATGATTCCCCGCTTGAAGGCATTCGAAATTACCGCGTTGGTCAGCACTGGCCACTATGAATACGACAGCGGCCTGGTCTTGATGAACCTCGACGACGCTGCACGCTTTTATCGCAGCTTGGGCCCAACCGGTATTCGTGTGAAGTTAAATGACATGGATGCGGCCCCATTCGTGGCCAGAGATATTGAAAGTCAGTTACCACCCAGTGTGTGGGTCCGTGATTGGTCAGTGCAAAACCGCACTTGGTTTGCCGCAGTACAAACCGAAAAACGCATGATGTTTATTATTTTGACCCTGATTATTGCAGTGGCCGCATTTAACCTCGTGTCCATGCTGGTCATGACTGTAAAAGACAAACGCGGCGAAATTGCGATTTTGCGCACTTTGGGCGCCAGCCCCTTTGCCATTCAGCGAATTTTTATGTTGCAAGGTGCACTGGTTGGATGGATTGGTACATTCCTGGGCGTGACAGCAGGTTGGTTGCTGGCTATTAATTTGGGCACGATAGTGCCGGCTATTGAGCGTGCGCTCGGCATTGAATTTTTGCCAAAATCAATTTACTTCATCAGCCAATTGCCTTCCGACCCGCGTGCAAGCGATGTGGTCACCATCGTAACCGTGGCCTTGGTGCTCAGCGTGCTCAGCACCATTTACCCGAGCTGGCGTGCATCGCGCGCTGAACCTGCGGAGGCCTTGCGTTATGAGTAATGTAGTTCTGGAAACCAAAAACCTGAGCAAGGCATTCAAAGGCATCACCGCGAATGACCAGGCCACGCAAGTGATCAAAAACCTGAACTTTCAAGTACAGGCCGGTGAAACTGTGGCCATCGTGGGTGCCTCCGGTGCAGGAAAAAGTACCCTGCTGCATGTGCTGGGTGGTCTTGAAAAAGCGGACAGCGGCTCTGTGTTGTGGGCAGGTCAGGCCATCGAGCCATGGTCCGTTCGCAAACTGGGCATTGAACGCAACAAAACCCTGGGCTTTATTTACCAGTTTCACCACCTGCTGCCAGAATTTCATGCGCTGGACAATGTGGCCATGGCCCTTCGAATTGGCGGTGAAAACAAGCAAACCGCGCGTGAAAAAAAGTGCGGTGTTACTTAAACAATTTGGGCTTGAACACCGGCTTAACCACCGCCCTGCGGAATTGTCTGGCGGAGAACGCCAACGCGTGGCAATTGCGCGTGCCATGGTAACCAACCCGAAAGCGATTCTGGCCGATGAGCCCACAGGTAATTTGGACCAAGACACGGCAGACCAAGTGTTTGAAAGCCTGATTCACAGCAAGGCTGCCAACAAATCAGCCGTGATCATCGTGACCCATTCCATGGAACTGGCGCGCAAATGCAGCAAGGTGCTGAGGCTTGAAAAAGGTGAGTTAAAACCGGAATAGGCCTGAATCCTAACGCGTGGTGGGGAAACTCCGCTTTCGCCGCTGAACTACGGCAAAGCGTACGCCGATGTTCCAGGCCACGCGAACGCTGAAGTAACCCAAGACAGACAAGGTCACCATCAAAGCGGGCAAACCAACTGCAAGTGAAGGTCCCATGGACAACATCCAGTCCAACATCGCCTGGGTTGAATCACCCCAGGCAGACCAGTTCCAATCTGGAACCGGGTGTACAGTACCCTCGCCTATTTCACCCAATAGAAAATCGCCGTACGCCACAGCGAGAATATACAAAGGCACAATCGTGATGGGATTGGTGTACAAGGTGGTCGCAAAGGCCACTGGCAAATTGACTTTGGCCACCAGCACCCAAATTAGGGCGCCGAAAATTTGAAAGGGCCCTGGAATAAGTCCACAAAACAAACCGGCAGCGACCCCGCCCGCAATGCTTTTTCGATTCAACGCCCAAATATTGGGATGCCCCAGGAAGCGTTTGAATGGTCGCGCCCACACCAATTGATCAAAGTGATCAGGCGTTGGCAGGTACTTGCGAATTTTCCGACGAAACATGGCAAACTTTAAAGTATGTGGACCGACACGCACCTTCATCTTGATGCTTCTGAATACGACAGCGATCGCATCGCTGTGGTTCAACGTGCGCGAGAACTGAATGTTACCCGGTTTGTATTACCCGCCGTAGGCGCTTTCAATTTTGATGAAGTAAAAAGCCTTGCTCACAGCATCCCGGGTGCAGTGTATTGCCTGGGTATACACCCCATGTTTGTCGACAAAGCCAAAGAAGAAGACCTGCTGACTTTAAAGCAAAAAAATTCAGGCCTCAATCGACGATCCAAAATTCGCGGGTTTGGGAGAGATAGGACTTGATGGCTTTGTACATGGCTTGAACTGGGACAAACAGGTTCAATTTTTTCATGCGCAGCTCAAATTGGCCCGCGATTTCGATGTACCGGTGGTGATGCATGTTCGCAAAGCGCAAGACTCCGTTTTAAAAGGCCTTCGAATTTACAAACCACGCAGCGGTATTGCCCACGCATTCAATGGCAGCTTTCAGCAAGCGGATCATTTTCTGAACTTGAACATGTGTCTCGGATTTGGCGGTGCGAGCACTTTTACTCGAGCGCTTCAATTGCGCAGATTGGCGGCCGAGCTGCCCGAGAGTGCCATGGTGCTTGAAACTGACGGACCGGACATTGCGCCTGAATGGATTAACAAACAACGCAATGCGCCCGAACATTTGCCAAGAATTGCAGAAACAATCGCTGAACTGCGTCAGTCAAGCGTGGAAGTACTGTCCAGGCAAACACAACTGAACGCGCAACGTGTGTTGCCCGCCCTCGCCCTTCAAGGCTAACCAAAGCCATCACCCGATCGCGTTCATCATTGGTGAACTTGACCGCCTTGGTGCACGCTTGCGGGCTTGCCTCCACTCCGAAACCGCGTTGTGCCTTCTCTGCCGCTGTTCACCGCAGCCTACTTGCTTAGCCTTTTGCTGTTTCACAGCCAGGCCACGCTGCCTTGGATTTGGGGCATGGCCTTCGACACTTTCGGGGGAAAAAGCCTCATTTTATTCGCGTGGTCGGCAGTTATCCTGTTGTTGGGTATTCGGGGAGGCGTCAGTGAGCACGCCGCCGAAAAACTCAGCTGGTTTGTTATTGGTTTTACGATGGCACAGCTCTGTGCAGGCATTCAGACTGCTGCGCATCAACAAGCGCAAGTGCCCCTGGCCTGCAACAAGCAAACCATTCAATCTGAATTTCAGCTTCTTGAAAAAGCGTTTCGCGACAACAACGCACAAACCTGGTTGATCGAACACATGCCGCGAGACCATGCGGTTGCGACCAAATGCCTGGTCACGGGTGCGCGCTTGCAAACTTTTGTCGAAACGGCATCCACATATCGAGCACTTCAGCCAGGCGAGTATTTTCGGGCAACCGTTCGCATCAAATCGCCCAAGGCGCCTTTGCAACTGGTAGGTTTTGATGTTCATCGCCACTGGTTTGCCAACCGAATTGCGGGCACAGCTCAATTCAAAAGCAAGCTTGAACAACAGCCTGCACAAACCACATTGAACCCGCTGGTCTGGATGGAACGGGCACGCCTACAGATTGCAGGCACAATCGTCACTGCTTTACAAAGCCACCCTGAGCAAGCCTTGGTGCTGGCCATGGTGGTGGGTGATCAAGGCCTGATCAGCCCATGGTGAATGACAATAAAGTCCTGTTCTGACGGACCTTTGATTTCAAAGGATTTTTCGAAAATGCGAAAAAATCCATGCCATTAAAGTTCTGGTCCAGATTTGCACCTATGTTTCAGCGCATGACATTAAAGTTCTGGTCTGATCCGACCACCCCGCAGCGCCAGATGTACGTTTGACGTACATCGTCACAAATTGTAAGCTTGCAAATAATGCTGATTGCAAGAAACCAAAGTTCAGCTTGCACGGGACCTATGTGAATACTGCGGTTTGTCATCCGGGTGTGGTGCTAGCCCGGCAGCTTGAAGCCACAGGCGTTTCGCCGACTGAGTTGGCTCGTCAGCTTGATGTTCCGGCAAATCGATTCACTCAGATCATCAACGGAAAACGGCGGATTACCGGTGACTCAGCCTTGAGACTTGCTCATTGGTTCGGAACGGAACCAGCGTTCTGGCTGAATCTGCAAACCGAGTACGACTTGGAACTTGCCGAAACCGAAGTGGGAGCTGCGATTGGCTCGCTACCGAGGGGTCTGGCCCTCCGGGACCAAAGGAAATAAAAGTAACTGTGGGCAGTAAGGGGACGGATGACATGGTAGGGATTGTTGCATGACTGCGGATTGGCGCGAAATCGCCGTGCCAGCGGCATCGACGTCCGTCACCGCAGCGGTCGTTGCACAAGGACCAGTTATTCCACCACAGCAGCAGCTACTCCTGTACTCGCCTGATCAATGGGAAGACTTCGTTCAGGAGTGGGCTCACTACTGCCTGAAGAAACAATACAGCCAAGTTCAGCGCTTTACCGGTTCTGGCGATCGCGGTATCGATATCGCCGGTTTCACAGACGACAAGAAGCTGCAAGGAGTTTGGGACAACTATCAGTGCAAGCACTACGATAACGCGCTACGCCCGACTAATGTCTGGGTCGAAATCGGGAAGATGATTTGGTACTCGTACCAGAAAGAGTACACACCTCCTCGACGCTACTACTTTGTCGCACCCAAGGGCGCCGGCACATCCTTGACAGCTCTCTTGGCCGATGCGGCGAAGCTGCGCGAAGAGTTGATTGCCAACTGGGAGAAGTATGTTCAGAAAGCGATCACTAAATCGCAAGAGATACCGCTGGACGCGCCACTTCTTGCGTACGTGAACGCCTTTGACTTCTCGATTTTCGATGCAAAAACATCGATGCAGTTGGTGGCGGATCATCGAACTTCACCCGCTCATGCGGCGCGCTTTGGCGGAGGCTTAAAACCGCGTCCAGAAGCGGCCAAGCCGCCTGCGGCGATTGCCACTGAAGAAAGCAGATACGTCACCCATCTGCTTGGCGCCTATGCAGACCATCTCAAAAAACCTGTTGGCAGCCCAGATGATTTGGCTACGACCACGAGATTGAAAGATCACTTTCATCGCCAGCGAGAAGCGTTTTACCACGCTGAAGCACTGCGGTTGTTTGCTCGTGATTCGGTGCCTGTGGGTGTCTTCGAATCACTTCAGGAAGATATTTATGATGGCGTGGTTGATGTGCACGACGCCGGGCATCCTGATCGATATGTTCGAGTCTGCGCTGTGACCAAGGCAGCACGTGATCTTCAAATCACCGCAAATGCCCTAATTTCCTGCGTCAAGCCAAAGGACCGCGACGGCATCTGCCATCAGCTCGCAAATGAGGATCGCCTGAATTGGACCCAATCATGAAGCAATCTGGGCACCCCGCGACCTTCAATAGCCCCCTCGAGGCTGGCATGCGAGCAGTGGCACTACTGGGCGCATCGTTTCCGCAAACCTACGACTTACAACGGCTGGTGGCGTTCGACTTCCTCCTCGTCCACACCGGGGATGTTGGTGGGCCCGATAGCCTTCATCCGCCTACGCCGTATCGCTCGGCAGAGTTGCTGGTGCGGCGAAAGCTGGTGGAGGACGCGCTGCTATTGATGATGACGCGTGACCTTGTTCAAAGGGAGGTCACCCCAGACGGCATCAAGTACGGCGCAGGAGAAAACGCTGCAACGTTCTTGGCTTCATTATCTACGAACTATTTTTTGGCAATGAAAGAGCGCGCATCCTGGCTTGTCGAGACCTTCGGTCATCATTCAGATCAAGAGTTTCGCGCGGTGCTTCGCCAATTCTTCGATGACTGGGTTGAAGAGTTTCAAAGCATTGAACGCAGCATGGGAGGCGCGTGATGACCACGCCAATCAAAGGTTTCCGATTGCGCTTTCTCGGCTATTTCGGACCACAGAAAGAACCTGCCACGGTTACGTTTGGCCCAGGCTTGAATGTTCTCTATGGCGCATCGGATACCGGTAAATCCTTCATTGTAGAAACCGTCGACTTCATGTTGGGTGGAAAGCCACCTTTGCGTGAAATCACCGAGCGCCTTGGATATGACCGCATTCTTCTAGGGATTGAAACCCTAGCGGGAGAGCTGTTCACCATTCATCGCAGCACGGACGGTGGCAGTTTCATGCTGTATGAGGGTTTGCACGAGCAGCCGCCCGAGGGAGCCGTAGAGGCTAAAACCCTCTCAGAAATCCATAGCGACCGTAACGAGGCGAACCTTTCATCGTTCCTGCTTGAGCTGTCTGGTCTCTCTGGAAAACGGGTTCGGAAGAACGCGCGTGGTGAAACCAACAGCCTCAGCTTTCGAAATATTGCACGCCTGCTGATCGTCACTGAGACTGAGATTACCCAGCAGCGGTCGCCTTTGTTGGACGGGAATTACACAGCGGATACAGCGAACACCTCGACGTTCAAGCTCCTGTTGACGGGTGTTGACGATTCCGCGTTGGTGAGTACTGCCGCTCGCGAACCGGAAGAGTTATCGCGGGAGGCGCAGCTTCAACTCCTGGATCAGCTGTTAGATGACTACAAGGACCGACTCAAGGAAATAGCCAAGCATCCGAATGAGCTTGAAGCGCAGCTGAAGAAGATTGAGGACTCACTCAATCAGCATGCAGCGCAGTTGAATGCCACCGAAGCCTCGTTTCAGGAGAAGGCGGCGCGTCGTCGCGAATTGCGCAAAAAGCTAGAGGAAGGCCGAGACCGTCGAAGCGACATCGCCGGTTTGCTGGAAAGGTTCAGCCTTCTCGATCAGCATTACGCCTCTGATATCGAGAGGTTGCGAGCCATTGAAGAAGGCGGAACATTGTTCGGCGTCCTTGGTAAGGCCGCTTGCCCCTTGTGTGGGTCAGACCCAGCGCATCATCAAAATGGCGATGTTTGCGAAGGAAATACCGATGCTGTTGTTGAAGCGGCTAGGAAGGAGATCGGCAAGATCGAAATACTCCGCAGTGAGCTTGCTGTTACGGTTCGCGAGCTGACCCGCGAGGGCGCAAGCTTCGATCGCAGGATGCCAACGGTAGTGGAAGAGCTAGAGGAGTTGTCTGGTTCGGTTGATAGCCTGATAGTGCCGAAGCTTGCCAAGCTGAGAGCTTCATACTCGGAACTTAACGACAAGCGGGCACAGGTGCGCGAAGCATTGGGACTCTATGCGACGGTTCAGGACATGGAGCGCAGACGTGCTGATCTTGAAAAGGCTCAGGATGCTACCGCTAAGCCGCAGACCGTCACGAGCGCTGTCCCGACTGCGGCTGCTGATGCATTTGCTCAAAGTGTGGAAACCATTCTCACCCATTGGCACTTCCCAGAGGCTGGTCGAGTCCATTTTGACCCCAATACCCGCGACCTAGTCATTGCTGGCAAGCCAAGGGGAGCTCGCGGAAAAGGCCTACGGGCGATTACACATGCCGCCTTTACCCTTGGCCTGCTCGCCCATTGTCGAGCAAGCCGCACACCACATCCGGGGTTTGTCATTCTTGATTCACCGCTGCTCGCCTATCGTGAGCCTGACGGGACAGAGGATGATTTGCGCGGCACTGACCTGAAGGAGCAGTTCTACAGCTATTTGCAAGGTCTACCGGAGGACCGGCAGGTTGTTGTCGTAGAGAACACAGATCCTCCTGAGGCCATCAAGGCCCTTGAGCAAGTCGAGATGTTCAGCAAGAATCCGCACAGTGGACGGTATGGCTTGTTTCCTTACGTTCCGAGTTCGGAGGCGGATGACGAAGGATGACGCAAAGCCCAAGGAACCGGGCAGTACTGACTTCAGCCAACCCAGGCGGTTGCGACTAGCAGCGGCCTGGAAGCACATCAGCGGCTTCAGGCTTCCGTGGACACAGGACATCACCACACGATTAACCCTTTGAGCCTGTCATGAGCTTGCAGGGATACCCAGGTCAGTACTTGCAACTTAGTCGACAGGCTCAAATCGATAAGGAACATCATGCCGAGCCGCTAAACGAGCTAGCATCCCCGCTATCGGTGAGGACGGATAACTTACAAGCTCGACTTTTCGGCCGCGGATTGTCCGCATGGCCCATTCCCAGGCTTTTATCTCTAGGCTCAAACGCCTATTCAATTGCCGTTTGCGTTTCCTAGTATTCATACAACCTTCTGTTGATTTTGAGATGCGAAGAAACCAATGCTCACCATGAGAAATCCGACTCTGGGATGATAAGGCAACTGTGCATCAAAGCAACGAACTGGCTTCTGACTTGAAGTAATGATTGCAAGGCCCCCCAAAGACCCTCCGACAAGAGTCCTGCCAGGCTCTAGTTTTCAGACATAACAGGCAGTATTCGACTACTTTTCCGAAAAAACAATCGGTAAGCGACTACTTTTCAGACATTATTACCCAGCGATGCGGGGTAATCGAGTGGTTTTCAGACATCGAGGCCAGGTTTCCGCTGTGTAGGCGTCCTTGGTCGCGCTGCCCAAAGCTTCCAGTTCCGAGGCTGGGATGGGATCTGAGATGGGCGGAGTGACCCCCGGGCGGACAAAGAAAAGCCCGAAGATGCGAATCCAGGTGGAGGTCTCTGTGCGTCGCAACCGAAGGGCGTCAGCCCGAAGGCAGGGCTGTTGCTGCTTCGGGTTGGCTCCGTCCTTTGGACTCCGTCTGCGAGATGTTGATATTCTCACGTCTGATTCGCAGCCTGGGTGCCTAAATTTAGCGCGAGCCCTTGATTTCTCAGGGGGCTACGTCCACCGGTGTTGGCTTATCAGCCAAAGCAGCGTCATTGCCCAGCTGGCCTTGGCCGTCAGCCCCCCAGCACTTGAGCCCGCCCGCCGAGGTCTCCGCGCAGGTGTGGTAATACCCGGCTGAGACACTCGCCACGCCAGAAGTCAGTCCAAATACGTCTATCAATTACGGAACGCGACCACTCGGCCGCGATGAAGATGTCGTGTTCGACATCAGAAAAGAGGTGGTGAGCGCGACCGGTCTTGGAGCTCCAGACGCGACGAGAGCGCCCAGTGCTACTGAGATCGAAAACTTCAAGCCACGGGTTGTAAGCTGAGCCCGAGCCTTCCCCATATCCCGCTTTTTGGCGTTCTGCGATTTTCTTCTCGGTCCACTTAATCCGAGACATACTGGCCTCCTCATGACGTATGCTCAATGCGAGCCAGCGTGTATAAGAAAATCTGTGGGCCGGCTAATCGGTATTAACTGCTAGAAGTAAAGTAATAATCACGTATATAGAAAAATAATCCTTAGCAAACTTTAATCATCATTTATGATGAAAATACATCACTTATGGATTGTTGGCAACTATAGGGCTGCTTTCTCACTATAGGCGTGAGCTGTAGAATGACTTGGGTTCCTTCTAGTCACCTACATCAATGCTTACTTGGGAAGTTGAGGCTCGCCGTATACTCAGGGCGGAGCTTGCTCGCGCCGGCGTCGGATACAAGACTCTTGCTGTCCGGCTGGCTGTGCTCGGCATTGAAGAAAGTGAAGCCAACCTCTCCAACAAGATCGCACGCGGCAAATTCTCTTTTGTGTTCTTTTTGCAATGCATGAAGGCGATCGGGATCAAGTCTGTGGATATCGATACGAAAATCGACTCCGCTGTTCTCGAGAAGAAGTAGTCAGACGGTATGCCGTCGCGCTATTGACGGCGGCTCATTGCTAGTCGCCGGAGCTATACCTTAGACAGTACTGTCCCAAAGGTATGCTCATGTTCAAGAAAACCCTTCTCTCCCTCTCCTGTTCCATCGCACTTGGTGCCGTTGCAGCACCTGCGCTTGCATCTTCCAAGTTTTTCCTTGTAGTGCCGTTGAATGCGCAAGCCCAGGCGCAAGAGCCGGTGGAAGCCATCACGGTATCCCTGGCTGGCGCCGCACTGCCGAAGGCGACGGTCAATCAGACCTACAGCGAATCCTTGCGTAATTATCTGAGCGTGACGGGCGATGCAGCCTTCGATCCTGCGGCTGCAAGCTGGAGCCTGGCGGACGGCACCTTGCCGGCCGGGCTGGCGCTGGATGCGACCACGGGGGCTGTGGCTGGCACTCCGACGACCAAGACGACCTCGCCGGCGAGTTTCACCGTGCTGGCGTCCTATAAGGGCTCCGACGGTCAGGCGGTGTACACCATCGAAGTGGGTGGGGTGGTGCTGAACGTCCGTGAACTATCAGCAGGCCAAAAGCATACTTGCGCCATTACTGATGTTGGTGGCGTGAAGTGCTGGGGGGATAACACTTACGGACAGCTGGGAGACAACAGCACAGTCCAGCGCTTAACCCCTGTAGATGTGGCGGGCCTTGGGTCGGAAGTGGCTAGCATCGCCGCGGGTGGTTACAGCACCTGCGCAGTGACTACGTCGGGTTCCGCAAAGTGCTGGGGCCGCAACAATTATGGACAGCTGGGCATTAACAGCACGACGACTCAGAGCAATACGCCCGAGGATGTTATCGGCCTTGGGTCCGGGGTAGCGAGTATTTCTGTGGGGGAGTACCACGCCTGCG
The DNA here is from genome assembly GCF_001601825.1 of Limnobacter sp. CACIAM 66H1. Lineage (GTDB taxonomy): Bacteria > Pseudomonadota > Gammaproteobacteria > Burkholderiales > Burkholderiaceae_B > Limnobacter. Next base: position 14,868 of record NZ_LUJK01000061.1, read on the forward strand.
CGGTCATCACGCCCGGTGCTGCAAAATGCTGGGGTTATAATGTCCAGGGCCAGCTGGGCGACAACAGTAAAACCAGGCGCTTAAGCCCAGTAGATGTGGTAGGACTGGATTTCGGGGTGGAAAGCATTTCCGCTGGAAGCAACCATACTTGCGTGTTGATGACGTCGGGCGCCGCAAAGTGCTGGGGGTATAACTATTACGGTCAGTTGGGGGACAATAGCACCACGGCTCGATTGACGCCTGTAGCGGTCGTGGGCTTGACATCAGGAGTGGTTAATGTTGAGGCAGGCAGCTACCACACATGCGCAGTCATGACCTCAGGAGTGGCGAAGTGCTGGGGACTAAACACCTCTGGCCAGCTGGGGGATAACAGCACCGCCCAGCGGTTAACGCCCGTGGGTGTCGACGGTCTGGATTCCGGGGTGGCGACAATCGCTGCGGGCGCCCAGAATACCTGCGTGGTAACCATCTCCGGCGCGGCGAAATGCTGGGGGGAAAATGGAGCTGGCCAGCTTGGCAATAACAGCACCACCGATCGTTTGGTTCCGGTGGATGTGGTAGGTCTTGGATCCGGGGTATCAAGCATCTCTACAGGCTACAACCACACCTGCGCCACGACAACGTCTGGTGCGACAAAGTGCTGGGGGCAGAACAGCAATGGTCAACTGGGTGACAACAGCACAACCGACCGCAAGACCCCTGTCGACGTGCAAGACTTCCAGTAAGCATTAAGCATCCGCATCCAGGCGGCGAATTCAGCCCGCTAGCGGTTATCAACATCTCGCAGACGGAGTCCAAAGGACGGAGCCATTCCGAAGCAGCAACAGCCGCTTCGGGCTTTTTGCTTCTCACGGTGCGACGCCGTCTCCGGCTCTACGTAGGCCTCATCTCTTCTTCGCAGCAGGCTGTCTCATCAGCACCTGCACAATCGAGGGATTGGCTTGCTCCAGCTCCGACATGTCAATTCGCTCAGCTCGACCCAGATCCTCAATCACCTTTCCAGCTCACCCGATGAACCTGGATCTTCGCCCCGTCATTGGAGAAGTGGTACTCCGCAACCTATACAAGAATGGCGGCGGCACTCTCGCTGCCTTTCTTTTGGCTCGCAGCGTCGTAGGCATATTGTTTCATTTTTGAGGACACATTCGATCGTGACGCTGCTCTTCACGGAGCAGATCGGTGTCCTCAATCCCCCAAGCAGAAGTCGCTCAAAAACGACTTCACGGTCAGTTCTTTACGACGACCAACCCATTCAATGTTGATCCCTTCCATAAGTGGCTGAAAGCCATTCCGTGTTTGGAAGAGATGGTCCTGCTTGAGCCATTTGCAGGCGCGAACAATATCGTTTGCATGATCCAGGATCTCGGCTACAACAATCAATGGTCCTGCTTCGACATCCAGCCAGCTGGCGAGGAGTTGAATGCGTCCGGCGTATTGGTTCAGCAGCGCGACTCACTGCAAAACTATCCCCTTGGCTACCAAGTGGCGATAACCAATCCCCCATACCTCGCAAAGAACTCAGCGACGAGGCGAGGTCTTCCATTTTCCGGAGATAAGTACGACGATCTGTACAAGGTGTCTCTTGACACCATGCTCCAACATACGCCCTATGTCGCTGCAATCATTCCTGAGTCGTTTTTGACGCAAGGTCTTTTTCACAGCCGACTTCATGCCGTCATCTCTCTGACTTGCAAGATGTTTGAGGATACCGAGGTACCGGTCTGCCTTGCTCTATTTGTCCCTTCTGAAGAAAAAAGCGATCCAGCTGACTTCCAGATATTTGCGGAAAATCGGCTGCTGGGCACCTACAGCGATCTAAAAAAGCACATTGAGACCTTCGTCGGTTCTGGAATTCCATGGCGGTTCAATGACCCACATGGTCTGATCGGGCTACATGCAGTCGATAGCCAAAGCGGTCCATCGATCCGATTTGTTCTGGGGGCCGAGATCCCACCTTCGGACGTCAAGGAAAGTAGCCGAAGCATTACCCGAATTGGTGGAGACATTCCACCCAGCCAAGTGGTCAAGATTATTGCTGAGGCTAATCGCCTTTTGACCACGCGACGTGAAAAAACGAAAGACACCTTTATGACGGCCTTTAAAGGTGTTGAGTTGCATCCAAAATTGACCCACTTAGGGTAAAGATTTGCGTCGAAATTTGACCCACGTATGACACTGTTTCCCGTCTGGATATGGCGGGAGAAATCAAGGAGTGATAAACGTGGCGATATTGAGCGCAATTCGACGCTGGCATTTTCGCGATGGTGCGTCGATTCGGGAAATAGCCCGACGAAGTGGCCTGTCCAGGAACACCGTTCGCAAGTATTTGCAAAGCAAAGTGGTTGAACCGCAGTACCCAGCGCGAGACAGCGTTGGCAAGTTAAGTCCTTTCGAGCCCAAGTTGAAGCAGTGGCTCTCCACCGAGCACAAAAAACCGAAGAAGCTGCGCAGGAATCTGCGCAGCATGTACCGGGATTTGGTCGCCTTGGGATTTACCGGGTCTTATGACCGGGTGTGTGCCTTTGCCCGGCAGTGGAAAGATTCCGAGCAGTTCAAGGCGCAAACCTCGGGCAAGGGTTGTTTCATCCCCTTGCGCTTTGCCTGTGGCGAGGCCTTCCAATTTGATTGGAGCGAGGATTTC
>NZ_LUJK01000062.1 GCF_001601825.1 Limnobacter sp. CACIAM 66H1
ACCGAAAGGTTACATCGCGACGCTTAGCAAATTCTGCGATTGTTAACAACTGTGGCATGTCCTGTGTCTACTCTGTGTAAGTGACCCATGGGTAATTTACTTACCCTGTTAGAGTTAACCAGCCTCGACAAACCAAGTGTTGAGGCGAGTTTCATAAAAACAGGAGAATGGGATGAAATTAAAAGCCTTGCTTGCGTCAGCTCTGCTGACCACTACATTTGCCGTACACGCTCAAGACAAACCCGTGGTGCAGTTCATTGCTACGGGAGGCACCATTGCCATGAAAATTGATCCAGTGAAAAACGCGCCCGTGCCAGCCATTTCAGGCGAAGACTTGTTGGCCACCGTGCCGGATGTGGGCAAGTACGCCAACATTCAGGTCAAGAGTTTGTCGAACGTGCCGTCCGATTACATGGATCCTCCACGTTGGGTGCAATTGACCAAAGAGGTAAATGCGGCGTTGGCCCGCCCTGAGGTGGCCGGTGTCATTGTTTCTCATGGCACCGACACACTGGAAGAAACCGCGTTTTGGCTGGACCTCACCGTTCGTTCGGAAAAGCCAGTGGTGTTGATCGGCGCACAGCGAAATGCGTCGTCTTCTGATTTTGACGGTCCTCGCAATTTGCTGAATGCAGTGCGCATCGCCGTGGATGCACAGTCCAAAAACAAGGGTGTAATGCTGGCCATGAACAACCAGATCAATGCTGCGCGTTACGTGACCAAAACCCACACGCAGAACGTCGAGACTTTCCAAAGTGGTGCATTTGGTTTGATTGGTGAGGTCTATCCAGACCGCGTCATGTACGCAACCACACCCTTGCGTCGCCAAACCTTCCAGCTGGTGGATGGTCCCATGCCTGAAGTGGAAATTGTCGCCATGTATGGTGGTGCCACAGGCGCTGCTTTGCGCAATGCGGTAGACCGTGGTGTAAAGGGCATTGTGGTTCAGGCGCTGGGCATGGGCAACATGAACGTACCCATGTTTGAAGCCGTTCAATATGCCTTGTCGAAGAATGTACCCGTGGTGATCTCTACCCGAGTTCATCAAGGGCGCGTGATGGCGAACTACGGTTTTGTGGGCGGTGGTAAAACCACGTTTGATGCCGGCGCTGTGATGGCGGACGACCTATCACCCCAGAAAGCCCGAATTTTGCTGATGCTGGCCATGCAGTCGGGGATCAACAAAAAGGCTGACTTGCAGCCCTTGTTTGACCGATAAGTTGTACCAATCCGTTCAGGCGATGTGAGCCACTGGAAATGTCATCTGAAACTGGGTGATTTCCAGTGCGGTGACCACATCGCCAATGTCCATATCAGGAAAGGCATTGCCCAGGTTTTGCAACACATGCACGTTTGCAAACCGGGCTTTGCCCTTCGCACTTGGGCTGTATAAAAATTCCTGGCCTTGCCATCGTTGACCCAGGGTTTTCATGAAACCGGGCACCAAACCTGTGTTGATTGGAAAGGAAAAGCCTTTGCCCCGATACGCCAGGTCAAATTGAGGCACGCCATCTTGATGCAGGCTGATTTCCTGCAGGTTCTCCGGTCCCTGTGCAACATCGAAGTTACACAGGTTTTTTGGGATTCCCCAATTGATTCGACCATTTTTCACGCTGCTTGCACTGCTCACCACAATGTTGCTGATGGTCAGCAGGCGTTTACTGCCGAGTTTTTGGCTAAATTGCGCAGTGCCCGGAATGTAAAGCAGCTCCTTGTAAGGGCCTGCATTGGAGTGCGTGTAGTCTACATACATCAGCACGCTGACTGGGCTTTTTAAGGTGTCGCGAATGTCCAGTGGAATGCGGGTGTCAGCCATCAGCTTTTCAGCTTTGCTGCGCATCACCACAATCAGGCCTTTTCCGGTGAGTGTCCAGGGTGCAGGCACTTCCTCAACGCCTGCAAACTCGTCAATGGTTGAGTCAATTGAAGTCAATTTTCAGCCCATCTTGAAAATATTCATCTTGTGCCCGTCAGGTGTGCGGAAGTAAGCGGCATAAAAGCCGGGCATGCGTTCGCCGGGTGCACCTTCGCAGGTACAGCCCAGTGTTTTTGCATGTTCATAAAATGCGTCAACCTGGGCACGGTCCTTGGCTGTCAGTGCCACCATGGTGCCATTGCCGACGGTGGCCGCCTGGCCGTTGGCAGGCTTTAGCAATCCAATAAATGGACTTGCCATGCTGGTGCCCCAAAAAATGCCATGCGGCAACTCCAGAATGCGTTTGGCCCCCAGGGGTGCAAACAGCTTGTCAAAATATTCTCCGCTTTTGGGCAGGTCGTTGGTGCCCAAGGTAATGTATCCGATCATCGTACTTCTCCGTGGATTTTCAGGTTCAGGTTCTGGCAGGCAAAAATTGCCCGAAGCCCATTTCTTTTCCGAGCTCGGGCGCAACGGCCTCGTTCTCGACTGCTATCTTGCCATTAATCAGGACGTGTTTTACGACACCCGGGTTTCGGTTCACCAAACGTTGCAGGCCGAAATTTTCCATGTCGCCCCAGGTCACCTGTTCAAGGTTCTGGTTCAAGGCCTCAGGATTCAAAACCACCAAATCGGCTCGGTCACCCACCCGAATTTTTCCAGCCTCAATTCCCAGCCAATCAGCTTGCTCACCGGTCAAACGCCACACTGCATGTTCCATGCTCATGATGGGTTTGCCTTCCTCAACGGTTTCTTTCACCAGTTTGAGGAAACGCAGGGGCAGGTTGTAAAAGGCCATGTTGCGAATGTGGGCGCCGGCGTCACTGAATGTGATCAAGGTGTGTTTGTCTTGCACCAGTTCGCGGATCACTTCACGCTTGTGGTTGCCCACTGTGGTGTACCAGCGCAACTGGCGACCAAACTGAACCACCAAGTCGAGGAACAAATCGACCACATGCACTTTGCGGGCGCGGGCCACCTCATCAAAGTTTTTGCCCACCAAATTCGCGTCTGGGCATTCAAGAATAATGGCATCCCCGAAATCACGCTGCCACACACGCGGACTTAACTTTTGTCCGTAAAACTTGCGGAACTGGCGGCGGTAATCCTCGTTTTGCAGCAAACTGTTGCGCTCTACCTGGGTGCGCAGGTCAAGTGCCATTTCCCCGGCACCAAATTCTTCAAAAAACACCACATCAATGCCATCGGCGTACACAGTGAAAGGGGTGGGCAATAGTTGCCAACGGAAAGCCCCGCCAAGCCAGTTCACCACGCGACTTGAAATTTGTGCCATGGGTCGAACGGTTTTGTTGCCTTTTAAATCGATGAGCGCAATCAGTGTGGTTTTCAGGGGTTTGCGTATCCAGCCCAGGGTTTCAATCAAGTATTCAAAAATTTGCAGCGGGTTGGCTGCATTGGGCGCACCTTGATGCACGCGGCGGTATTTGCGCAAAATTTTATTCAGACGGCGAAGCTCGCTCCAGCGGGCATAGGTGCTGGGCAGGCTCTTCGACCAGGCGCGATCACCGTCAATTTTGTCCCACTTCAGGCACATGGTTGAAAGACCCAAAAACCCGGCTTCCATGGCCTCAGTCAGCGTGGCTTCCATTTGCTGCATTTGTGCTTCAGTGGGTTTGATTTTGCGGTCAGTCGAATCCAACAAACCCATGGTGCCCACACGCAAATCGCTGTGGCCCAAAAATGAGATCAGGTTAGGGCCAAGGGGCTGCTTTTGCACAAACTCAACCCATTGACGTGGGGTGCTCCATGTCTTTTTTTCTTGAAGAATGGGCAAGACCTTTTCACGCGGCACGGTTTCCACACGTGTGAAAATGTCGGATGCATCCTCGGCTTCGCTGCATATCATGCTGAGCGAACAGCTACCCACCAGCACGGTGGTGACCCCATGTCGAACCGATTCGGACAGGCTTGGTGCGACGATCATTTCGGCGTCGTAGTGGGTGTGGGTATCCAGAAAGCCAGGGGTTATCCAGTGGCCATAGGCGTCAATCACTCTCGGCGTGCCTTGATATTGCAAAGGCGTTTCACTGACTGCGGCAATGCGTCCGTCCTTGATTCCAATGTGGCGAAGGGCCGATGGGCCCCCGGTGCCATCGAAATAGCGTCCACCTGTGATGACTACGTCGAATGTCGAGGCTGTCATGTTTGTCTCCAATTCTCATTTTTTTCAAATGTAACAAGAAATCTTGTCGAATTGGAAAAAACTTTTAGCGCTGGCTGTAAATCACTTCTTTGCTGCCCGCTGGCAAGCTGATGAAATCGCCGTCTTCGCCAATACGAAAGGGCCCCTTGAACACATCGGGTGCCTTGCCCAGAAATATCTCGCGCAATGGAGCCAGGGGCAATGGGGGCACAATGTGGCTCAGCACCACATGGCCCACCTCGGCTTCTTGAGCCAATACAGCCACATCCAGTGGGGTGGCGTGGTAGTTGGGAATATCCGAGAAGATTTTGGCCAGTTTGCTCCGGTTGTTGTTGATCGCGGTTTCCTGGAGGCGAGCCACCAATTCCGGACTCAGGGCTTCATGCAGCAGCAGATCGGCATTGCGGGCTGCGTCTTTCACCTGCACGTCACTGGTGGTGTCGCCGCTCAGAACGACGGTTCGGCCTTTGTAATTTATTCGATAACCCACTGCCGGGTTGATGGGCTGATGATTCACGGCAAATGCTTCGATCAGCAAATCAGGCTGTTGTACCACGGTGGTGTAACTACCTTTTTGCACAGCAAACTGGTTCACATCCGCACCTGCCAGCTCTGGCGGCATGGTCGCAACGCCGTGGTGTTCTGTTCGGTAACCCGTGTCTTGCCGGTATGCAGTCTCAAACCCATTCATGACTTCTGCAATTCCGCTGGGGCCATGCACTGTCAGTTTTTGCCCCTGGGTGTGTTGTGCCCAGCGCGTCATCAGTACTTCCCCCAGACCATCGATGTGATCCGAATGAAAATGCGTAATAAACACGCCCTTGAGTTGACCTGTGGAGAAACCCATCGTCGCAATTTGTTTGGCGGCTGCACTGCCGGCATCGAATAAGAACATGTCCTTGCCTGCAATCACCAAGGTGCAGGGGGCAGCACGATCCGGGTCGGGGAAGGGTGAGCCCGTGCCGCACAAGCCAACATGCAAGCCGTCATCGAGCCCGTTCATTGGGTTTTGCATTCGTTCGCTGGCCACTTTTTCGACCATGGCCAGGGTAATTTCATGACGCTGAATGTAAGCCACTGTGCCACCAGCGAGGATCAAAGCGACAGCAGCAATCAAGAGTTTTTTGCGCATGGTTTTTCCTTGTTATGGCTTGCGACTCTCAACCCAAATCGGAGAGCTCCAGGCACGTTCCTGTTGGGTGATGAACCGGAAGTCTCCGCGGAAATTGCCTGGCTCACCTTCAATGCGGCAACAACCTTCATACCCGGCAAAACCACTTTGTGCCGAAAACAAACCGTTGCCGGATTGCAGCGCCTCGCATTGCACACCTTTGGCTGTGCACATTTTGGTGGTCCAGCGGCATGAGTTGTTTTCAAGTGCCCGAGCGTAGTAGCTGGCGCCTGTGCTTGCGTTGTACTGGGTGTCATGGAACACCGCACACATTTGTTCGGGGCCCTGTTGCTGAATGCTGCAATCTGAGTTGGGCTGTGGCGCTTTGGTATTCTCAGCGAGTGTTAATACCCGTTGCTTCAAATCACCGCTTGAATCAGCCCAAGTCTTGATCAGTTCGAGCCGCTGCAGAGGTACACCGGCTTCCTCACCGCCTGGGTCTTGAATGGCGTAGGCCACAATGTAAGGGCCGCCGTTTTTGACTTCCAGCGTGCCGCCCATGGGTACGCCTTGTACCAAACCTTCCTCGATTGGACTGACACCAGCTGCCAATTGTTCGCAGATATTGCCGGGGAAAGGCTTGCTCGAAGCCAGTGTGCGTATTCGCATACGCGAGCCCGAGGTGGCGAATGTTTCTCTGCGTTTGAGCGCTGCAAAAATTTCCTTGCGTGTGTTTTCTCGCGCCCAAACACCTGCCAGCCCGCCAGGGGTGAAGTTCGAAGCCACAGGGTTGAATACGCGCTCTTCACAGTTGTTCGGGTCTGCGGCCGATTCGGTGCTGAATGGCAGTTTGAACCCGGTGATGGAGTCGGTAGGAAGGGGCCGTTGTTTGCACTCCCAGTTGCCCAAGGCTTCATGGGGTTCATCGTCCAGCACACCGCCATGGCCCGAGTTTTTCGAGAATTTGGTTTTGTCGGTGTTGCCTGCGATGCCGTTGTGCGTATCGCTTGAGCCAATAAAACCATATTGATAAGGGTTCACCCCCAGCTTGCGTGCAATCGCACTGCCTTCCGGCAACACGTTACGGGCGTAATCCAGTGGGGCTGTACAATCGGCGGGCGTTGATCCACCGATGTCGCTGCCTGTGCATTGGCTCGCTGCGTGAATGCTCTTTCCTGTGCCTTGCAGGCGGTTTACCTGGCAAAACAGCGGGTCATTGGGGCTGCCTTTGCACACTGTGGCGCATTCTGCAGGGTCGTCTGCATTGCCTTTGCACAGGGTTTTCCACTCTTCAAATCCGCAACCCGATTCTTCGCCTCCAGTCAGTCCCTGGTTAAACCCGGTGATGCATTCGCTGGCACCCTTGTGCTGAACAATTTCGAACAAACGGTCGAGGGTGTTTCGCAGGGTCGCATCCGCCGCGGTCAAGGTCATGTTGTTGCGCGCCAAGGGCAGGCCTGTGTCTGCCTGACGCGGACGTGCAAATCGACCGTCGCTTTGGTTGGTGCTGTGAGGAATCGTGACCACATCGCAGCCTTCCACATCCAGGCACTCCGTTTTCAGTCGATCGAACAGATTCCACTCGTCGTTGGTGTTGTCGGTGGTGGGAATGGGCGGGATGGAGCTGATTACATCGCTGGGCACCGTGGTGCCCTCGAAAATTACGTTTCGATGCAACACCTGACCGCCCTTGTTGGAGGAGAACTCATAGCCGTTGAAGGTCGTGAATTTGCAAGGTTGGTTTTCCGCGTTGGCCACAGCCTGTATTTCTTCCCAGGTTCGGGTGCTGGGCACCCGGCTACCTGCACTGGTTACCAGTTGCAGGTACAAAGGCACATTTCCGGTGATGAAGACAGAGACGTTGTCACGAATCACCTGGCCCAGCACGCTGCAGGCGGGGTTGGTACCTGCCGGAACGTTCCCCTGCAGTTCGCAGATATTGGAAAAGGTACCCAGTTGTTCGGCATGTTCGGTTACCGCAGCGAAATCAAGTGGCCGACCAATGTTGATTTGTCGCATGGGTGTATCCGGATCCTCCCCGGACGGCAGAAAGGCGTTTTCACTTTTGGCGAATTGGTATGCCTCTCGTGGACCATTGATTGAATTGAAAAAATAAGCGTCAAACGACAGTTTGGTGTGAATGTGTAAATCACCGAAGAAGGCCTGCTTACGCACACTGCTGCCAAGGCATTCCACATCGTCCGGACGTTCTGCCGGGGCTGCTGTAGTGGGGGCAGTGGTTTGTGCCACTGTGTTGTCATTTGAATTCAGACAGCCTGACAAGCTGAGTGCGAGAAGGGCGGGCATCAACAAGTGCGCTGGCAATAATTTGCGCACAACTGTGCAATATTCATACATAGCTGTGAATCCTTTCAATCGTCCAGTACAGGGCTGCGCCGCCGATGCACAGGGTCAGGGAGTATTGGGCCAAGCGCGTGTAATTGGGTAGATGAGTTTTCTCAAGCAATGTGAAAGCGGTCGCAAGCACCGTGACAATCCACAACTGACCAATTTCAATGCCCAAGTTGAAAAGCAGCAAGGTGCTCAGCAGTGCATCTTGTGGAAACCCGCGTTCTTCCATGGACAGGGCGAAACCCGAGCCGTGCAACAAACCAAAAGCCGCAATCAACAGCAGGTGAGACCAATTCGATGATCGTGCTGGCTCGGAACGCACCAGTTCCCAGGCAAGCCACAACACGCTCAATGCAATCCAGGCCTCAATCGCGCGGGTGGGTACTGCAATCCATCCCAACACCAGCATCGCCAGGGTCAGGCTGTGTCCTACAGTAAACAGCGTGAATTGCCCTATCAATTGCCTCACGCTCTGCTTTCGTTTTTTCCACAACAGGTAAAGCCCGGTCACAAAAAGGACGTGGTCCAGCCCAAACACAATGTGTTCAATCCCGACACTCAAGTACTCCAGCGGCGGAGTTTTATGAGTATTGTTGCCCAATGCGACACTGGCCTTTTTTGGCGTGAGCACCGCATGGATTCTGTCGCCTTGGTGAGGGGTGGCAAGTACAATCAGGTCGGGTGCGAGTCGGGTAAATCCATTTGCCAGAATTTCATGCTCGGCGAGTGATTTGCTGCAGAAAAAATTGCCTCGCTGGATCAGTTCGGTATTGCCTTCCCACTCTGTACTGACGTCACGCAATTCACAGGCCGGTTCAAACTTGAAATCAATCGGCGGGATCTTGTCGTCCGATCCCACTGTGCGTTTGAAAACAAATTGACCTGTACTTGGGGTGCCTTCATGCACAATCAATGCAGAAGTACCCATCTCATGTGCGTGGCCATTTTCCCCTGAACCCAGTAAACCGATGCAGAGCGACCATGCAAAAAGAAGCCTGTTCATGGAGCTTCCTTGATGGTGTAGGTGGCCCGCAGTGCCGCCAAACCGGCTTCATTCACAGCCTCCCGTTGCGCTGCGATCAGGTCAGACCGAAGCTGAGTACCTGCTTCTTCAAGCGTCATGGTACGTCCCGCTTTTTTTTCATTCACCTTGAAAAGGTGGACCCCAAGTGGCGATTGCACAGGTTGTGACCACTCGCCAAGGGGTAAGTCGAAAATGGCGTTGCTGGTCGCCAATCCAAATTCTTTGGTGATCCGTTCCCGGCTCAGTAACCCGGAACCTGTTAGCAGGGGAAAGGGGTCAGAGACGATTTGCTGGCCCGCAAGCAACTCGTTCCGAGCAAGGCCAGCCTGATAGATCGCTTCGTCACCTCGCTTGCCGCGGCTAAAAAAATGGTGATCAAGCAGGATGGTTTGTTCAGTTTGATAGCGTTGTGCGTTTTGATCCAGCCAGGTTTGAAGCTGCGCCTGCGTGGGCGGCGCAATCGGAGTCATGTCCTCCAGCAGGAAGCGCATTTTCTGCACCACGCGTCGCTTCACAATCAAGTCGTCTTTTTCCAGGCCCAGCTTCACACCTTCCCGATACAGAATTTCTTCATCAATGTAGGTGGCCATGGCTTGTTCGTAGCTTGCAGTACCCATGGCCTGAGCGCCGCTTTGCAGGACCTGCTCGCGTACGAAAGCACGCTGTGCCTCGGTCACCACCAGTTCATTGCTGGCTGCCTGTTCATCGCTGCGCCATTCCAAAACGCCGATCAGAATGGCCACTGCGATGAATCCCAGGACGGAATAGGAGGGTTTCATTGTTTGTTTATTTCATATAACGCCATACACCCGTGGGCATATTGGCCAGGAGGGGTTTCAAAAGTTTCCAGGGATAGCCTGGCACCACGCCCACGCTGCGGCGTTTCTCAATGTGATTGGCCATTTCCCGGGCTGCCTGTTCAGCTGACACCAAAAATGGAAACTTGTCCATGTCATCGACAATTTCAGTCTTTACAAAGCCAGGAAGAATTTTGGTGAAATCGATTTTGTATTTTTTCAGTTCAATCGCTGCGGCATCCAGGTACATCGAGAACCCGGCTTTGGTTGCACAATAGGCCGCTTGCTTTGGAATGGGTGTCAGTGAGGCCAGCGAAGAAATACCCACCACATGACCGCCTCCAGCTTTTTTAAACCACTCTACTGCAGCATTCACAGTGGCAATCGCACCCAGCAAATTGGTTTGCATTAATCCCAATTCATCACTTAACTGGTTCTTGCCCACGCCAGTCAACTTGTTCACACCCGCATTAACAACGACGATGTCCACTTGGTTCAAGTGACTGAATACCGTGTGAAGAGCGGGTCCAACAGCGCTGGTGTTGTTGACGTCAAGTTCAATGATTTCGACCTGTAAATTCTGGCAGCCGGGCATCAAAGCGATCTCGGCACGCAGCGCTTCAAGCTTGTCCAGCCGACGTGCGGCCAGGCCAAGGTGATAACCACGCTGCGCAAACTCGATTGCCAGGGCTTTTCCAATACCCGATGAGGCACCTGTAATAACGACCGTTTTATTCAAGCTGCTTTCTCCATGGTTTGAGGTGGCAATGCAGTCACCGCCACGGTCAATGCCCGGCGTTCCACGCGGGGAAGGTTAAGGTTCAGGATGTGTTCGGCGTTGTGTTGCTTAAGCCAGGTGCGAACATCGTGTTTGTCGCTGTCGGCCATGTGGGTGTAGCAATCCAGCGCACGTTGCATCATCCAGATCATGTAGGGAAGTGCACCGCGCTTGAAGGGTTTGCCACCCATGGTGGTCGTCACTTCGCCGATGCGCCGTGGCAGGCGTTGATTCAAGCCGTTTTGCCGGGCGTACTGGGTGGCCATTTCGCCAATCTGTGCCACCATGGGTATGAATTCATCAAAGATCGATTTGAAAATCGGGTTCAACGTGACTGGAACTTCATCGTTGCCCAACAGGGGTTTGTCGGCATGCACCGCTGGGTTTTTCATGCGTTCCAGCCAGGCATTCAAATGCATTCTGGGTTCAATCAATTCGCGTTTGGGCCAGGGGTCACGGCCAAGGTGACCGTACATGGTGCCCACCAAACCGAAGTCGCCCAAGCTTGGGCGCTCGCCCAATAAAAATGGAAACTGCTCGAAATGCCGGTTCAATGCGTCGAGCATGTGCACAGTCCATTCATTCATGGTGTCGTATTGCTCGGGCACTATCCCAACGAATGGCAACATGCCACGCAGCATTTTTGCCGGACGTTGCGCCGCTTTGTTTTGTAAAAAACGAGGAGCCCATGGCAACAAGGCTTTCCCCGCATCATGTTCAAACAAGGCGAAATTCTCCGGGTAATTCCAGCGCGTGTGCATCGCGATTGGCACCCACCATTCATCGCCCCAAGCCTCCAGCAACATGGAGGCAAATTCTTGCACCGGGGTATTGGGTGTCACCGGGTTGTTGTGGTGCAGCGACTCAATGTAGCCAATGATCTCGCTCGTGTCTTGTATCCACTCACCGGATGGTGTTTTTAGAACGGGCATGACCACAGCACCGGTCTTTTTCTTGATGGTTCGGGTCAGCGTGAACAGGTTGACCGCATTGAGCACATGATCAACTTGTTTGTAGCGCAAATAGCATAGCGCCTTGCCCGTGAAATAGGACAAATGCCAGCCATACAAAGTGTAGGTTTGTCTCATGTGACCCTTGTTTGCGGGTTTCGAATAATTAATTAGAACATTAATATTTACACTGTGTCAATTTCTTTGAATGTGTGGCACACTGTCAGGCATTGAGACCTTGCTGCACATTGGAATGAACACACGCGTAACCCAGGAAAAGAGGCCTTACCTTGGCAAAGACGATCGCAGAAAGTCGCTGCTGAATGCTGCTGCAGAGCTGGTGGAAGAGGCGGGGTGGGGTGTGTTGAACATGAGTGCACTGGCTGAGCGGGCTGGCGTAAGCCGGCAGTTGGTGTATCAACACTTTCCGAATCTGGAAAGTTTGCTGGGTGCGACCGCGTGGGCTATTTTCACAGACACGATGCAAGGTACCGCGCTGGCCATCACCAGCAATCCCGATGACATCAAACAGGCGATACGTTCAGCGGTGTTCGTTTCTTTGGATATGCCAGTGGGCAAAGGCGACGCGCTGTGGCAATTGATCGCCGGTTCGGGTTTGAATTCTCCCGAGCTTGAAACGATTCGTCTCGGAATTCGCGGTGTGATCCTCAAGCTTTGGGTGCCAGCAATTCGAAAAGCCAAAGGCCTGGATCAAGCAGCGGCCACTGGCTTGGGGTGGATGGTCATTCTCTCGTTTTGGGGCATTCGCCAATTGATTCGTGATGGCGTTCTCAGCCGCGAGCAAGGTATTTCCCAGTTTGATGCCTTGCTGGATCGTCTTATTTAGCCGCTCACTTTAGCAATTGTTCAACGCTGCGCTGAAGCACTTGCTTGGCGGCTTTCACACTGAGCTTTTGATCGCGTCTGAGTCTTAACCAGGTTTCAATGCTCAATACCAAATCAAATGCTTCAAACAAGGCTTTGTCTTTGACAATCTCGCTCGGTAGAAAAGCTTTCAGCAAATAACGTTGCAACTCAACCGTATCCGCTTGTCGGTTTCGCAGGTATTCGGATTCGTGCAGGTGCACCAAACTCGCAGCCTGGAGCGGAGCCAGCTTTTCAAACATGTCGGCGCGTCGCTCAATCGCATGCATCAGTTTTTCGTGCAGATTGCTGCCCATGACCGGTGTGGCCAACACAGGCGCAACAATGGCATCCACCTCATTGGTCATCTCCCTGTAAAGGGTTTCCATGTCTTTGAAATGCCTGAACACTGTGCGCAGACCGACCCCGGCGCGTGCGGAAACCATTTCTGCTGTCGGCGCCAAGTGGCCTTCCTTGATTAAGGCAATGAGTGCCTGAACGATTTGTTGTCGATTGGCTTGTCCGCGGGTGGTGCGACCGTCTACTTTCACCATGTTCTGCTTGTCATTGTTGTGGGTGTTGTGATGGGCAAGCCCTTGATTCTCGCCTCAATGGGGCATGTTACAGGTTTGCTCAAGGCTGTGCCCAGTTCGGGAAAACACGCGTTTATTTCTTGTTGGGTTGAGAGCTCAAGTGCCTGATATCGATTTCTCAACCGCTGGTAACGCCAGGCACGGTAACGTTGTGTGGGTATTTTGAACTGTACACCTTGACTGCTGAACTTGAATTGACGCGCCCCTTGTTCAATGGCCAGTTCATTGGCTTGCATATAAGGTAAAAATTCAGTGCCAATGATGTTTAGCAATGGGGTCAATTCTACTGGCCATTGTGTTGTCAAAGGCGCGTTGCTGTGGTCAGCCAGTTTGGTATTCCACAGCCGCGCAACCCATTCGTGCACGGCCGGGGCGCGAGTCTGCATGATTCTCGCTGGTGTGGGGTCGCAGAAAAAATGCCGGAACATGCTGCCATACAGCCCATAGTCGGCCAATGTTGGGCGTTGGCCAAGAACGAATGGTTGCTTCTCAAGCACTGTCTCAAGAGCATCCAGTGTTTCAAGGTAATGTGCTTCAACGCGTTTCGCAGTGCTTTTCCGTACGCCATCAAGCCATAAAAAGTGCAGTCGCTGTCGATTTAAAATGGCCCAGCGTCGCATGAAAAAGGGCAGTGGTACATCACGCATCATGCCATCTGCAAGGCGGTGGCTCATCAGTCGGGCGTCCTGAGCGTGGGCCCAGCGATAGTAAAGTGCCGGCCTCCACAGCCATTCATCGCCGAAGTCCTCCAGCAACTGTGCAAGGAATCGGATTGTGGCATTTTCAGGCATGATCGATGTTTCTGGTTTCAGAGTTTCCAGAAACTCAATAATCAATGTGGTGTCGCTTAGCCATTGACCATCAAGCCATTCCACCTGAGGCATTTGAGCCACACCCGTGGCTTTCCCGCAGCGTTTGAAATCGCCAGTGTCCATCTCAATCAATTCATAAGGAATTTGTTTGCCACGCAGGTAGGCCTCCAGCTTTCCGGTGAAGTATGAAAGATCCAGCCCGTGAACTTTCAAAACTTTGGGCATTGCCATGTGTTCGACTCCTTGAGATTCGAATTTGTTTTGTATATAGTGACACAAATAGTGTCACTAGTTAAGTGTAGAAATAATAGACACGTTCAATTCAAATAGGGGACAAACATGGCGCAGCGTGGTGATGATCAGAACGACAATGAAAACACTGAGGATTTGTCCCCCAAGCGTTTAAAACGACGGGCATTTTTATCGGGTCTCGCTGTGGGCGCAGCCACTGTGGGCGTGGCTGCCACTGGTGCGCATGTGGCCAACACCAAAGCACGTGCATTGTTGACACCCAAAGCCCTGCCTGAAGGTGAGGCTGCACAGGTGGCTCTGTCCTTTCAGGATTCCCGGCCCGCCACTGCCAGCAAAGCAAAGGCAAAAGAAGGCGCGCCCAATGTGGTCGTTATTTTGCTCGACGACTGTGGATTCTCCGATTTGGGTTGTTACGGCAGTGAAATAAAAACACCCGCCATCGATACCTTGGCAAAAACCGGTTTGCAGTACACCAACTTTCGCACCTGCTCCATGTGTTCGCCCACACGGGCTTCCTTCCTGACAGGTTTGAATCATCATTCTGCAGGCATGGGCTGGTTGGCTGACATCGATGCAGGTTACCCGGGTTATCGCGGTGACTTGACTCATGAGGCAGCCACATTGGCTGAAGTGCTGCAAGCGGCAGGTTGGTCAACCTTTCTGAGTGGAAAATGGCATTTAAACAATGCGCACACCACAGGCGCGAATGGCCCGTACGACAATTGGCCAACCCAACGTGGTTTTGATCGGGCTTACTGGTTTCAAGGGCACTCCACCGATTACTTCAAGCCGTCGGAGTTATTCGATGGTGTGGCGCCGGTCGAACCACCTGACACGCCCGATTATTTTGTATGTGACGATCTCACCGACCGCGCCATTACCTACATTCGCACCCAGCAGGCACTGGAGCCGGGGCGACCGTTCTATTTGCATCTGGCCTATCCGGGGCCGCATTCGCCCTTGCAGGCGAGGGCCCGTGAACGCGATGCGTACAAAGGCCAGTATGACAAAGGCTGGGATGTGATTCGCGCCGAACGACTCGCGCGCCAGAAGGCCTTGGGTGTCATGCCGGATACGGTTGAGCTGCCGCCACTTTCGTTTGGTTCGGACAGCTGGGACAAGTTGCCAGAGGCGCACAAAAAAATTACAGCCCGCTACATGGAGGTGTATGCCGGCCTGATGAGCAATATGGACAATAATATTGCGCGTTTGATGAACAGCCTCGAAGAACTGGGCGTTCGTGAAAATACCATCGTGGTCCTTTTCTCTGACAATGGCGGCTCTCCGGAAGGAACACCGACCGGCACTCCGAATGTGTTTGCACCTGCATTCGGGCGCCCGATCCCTGTGGAGGAAGCTGCGCAGCTGTATGACGTATTGGGCGAGGAGGGCACCTATCCGCACTACCCGATGGGTTGGGCCAGTGCATCAAACACGCCCTTCAAAATGTACAAGCAATACGCCCACTTGGGTGGTGTGGCCGACCCTCTGATTGTGAGTTGGCCCAAAGGTATTGCTGCGCAAGGCGAATTGCGTGACAACTTCGTACATGTAGTGGACTTGTTTCCCACCTTGCTGGAAGCCACAGGTGTTGAACGTCCAACCGTGTACAAAGGCCGACCCCAAAAGCCGATCGAAGGCCAAAGTGTGTTGCCAACCTTCAGCAAAGCCGACAGCCCCACCCGCAGTGAACAGTATTTTGAGTTGGGTGGTCATCGTGCTTACATGGAGAACAACTGGCGTGCAGTGGCTCGACACACTCGAGGCAAACCATTCGAAGATGACGTGTGGGAACTGTACGATTTAAGCAAAGACCCTGCGGAAGGTACAGACCTGGCCAGCCAGTTTCCAGAAGTGGTTGAGCGTTTGAAGAACAAGTGGTTGCAGGCGGCACAGCAATACAATGTATTGCCGCTGGATGATCGCAATTTGGTGCTTCGCCTGGTTCAGGACCGACAGGAAAAGGGTCTACGGGCGCGTTGGGATTTTTACCCGCCTGTGGAGCGTTTGGCGCGGGATGTAGCGCCAATCGTGTGTGGCTTGTCGCACACCATTGAATTGGAGTGTGAACGAAGCAACAATGCGGGCGACGGCGTGTTGTTGGCCCAGGGTGCAAAGTACGCCGGCTGGGTTTTGTACATCCAGAATGGCAAGTTGTGTTATGAACAAAGCCTGGTGCCCTATGTGGAACGAATTGAATCCAGTTCGGTGTTGCCCGAAGGCAAGTTGAAAATCAGGTATCAGCAACGCATGACTGGTCGACCATTTGATGGCGAGGGTGCATTGTTTGTGAACGGTCAGCAAGTGGCCAAGCACACCTTCAAGCGAGTTTTGTTTTCTACCAGTTACGATGGTTTTACTGTGGGTGCTGATCTGGGTAACCAGGTATCAACCCGTTACAAAGGCCCCAATCCCTTTCAGGGCAAGTTGGGCAAAGTGACAATTGATGTCGACACCAGTAAAGTCAATCCAGTTGAAATGCTGCGCTTTTTGAGCCAAATGGGATTGAATGTCTAAGCACCGAAAAATGCTCTCGGGTGGCGAGTTTAGGATGGGTTCGAATCGCCACTACCCCGAGGAGCGTCCGGAGCGCACCGAGCGGGTGACCGAATTCGCAATCGATGTGTTTCCAGTGCGTAATTCGGAGTTCGCCGAGTTTGTAGAGGCCACGCAGTACGTCACCTTGGCTGAGCGCAAGGGGTACTCCCATGTGTTTAAAATGACCGAAGGCCCGGTGCCTTTGAACAACCCCGATCAATGGTGGAAAGCAGTGCAGGGCGCATGTTGGCACAACCCAAACCCCGGCACTGAATTGCCTGGTGATTTTAACGAGCACCCGGTGGTGCATAT
>NZ_LUJK01000063.1 GCF_001601825.1 Limnobacter sp. CACIAM 66H1
CATCAGTTGGCTGGGCAGCTTGTCCATCAGGCCTTGCAGGCCGCCCATGTTGCGCATTTGGCTGATTTGCGCCAGAAAGTCGTTTAAGTCAAAAGCCTTTCCACTTTTCAGCTTCTTGGCCAGTTTTTCGGCCTCTTGCTGGTCAATCCCTTTTTTGGCCTCTTCTACCAGAGACACAATATCGCCCATGCCCAAAATGCGGCCAGCCACACGGTCGGGGTGGAACTTCTCGAAACCCGTCAGTTTTTCGCCCACACCCATGAATTTGATGGGCTTGCCAGTAATTTGGCGAACCGACAATGCAGCACCGCCACGCGCATCACCGTCCATCTTGGTCAGTACCACGCCGGTCAGGGGCAGGGCTTCGTTAAAGGCCTTGGCTGTGTTGGCGGCGTCCTGGCCCAACATGGCGTCGATCACAAACAGGGTTTCCGTGGGGTTCACCGCAGCATGCAAAGCCTTGATTTCATTCATCATGGCTTCGTCAATGCCCAAGCGGCCGGCTGTGTCCAGAATCAGCACATCAAAAAACTGGCGTTTGGCGTGGTTCAGCGCAGCCAGCGCAATGTCGATTGGCTTCTGCGTTATGTCAGAAGGAAAGAACTCGGCGCCAGCTTGGCCGCTGACTGTTTTAAGCTGTTCAATCGCCGCAGGACGGTACACGTCGGCCGACACCGTCAGCACTTTCTTTTTCAGATTGTCTTTCAGGTATTTGGCCAGCTTGCCGGTGGTGGTTGTTTTACCGGCACCCTGCAGGCCCGCCATCAAAATCACCACTGGGGGCTGCGCCGCCAGGTTGATTTCTTCGGTTTTTTCCCCAATCAGCTTGATAAGCTGTTTGTGAACGATGCCCACCAATGCTTGACCTGGGGTGAGGCTGTTCAAAACCTCTTCGCCCAGTGCCTGCTCCTTCACCTGGTTGATGAACTCTTTCACCACAGGAAGGGCTACGTCGGCCTCCAGAAGCGCCAGGCGAACTTCACGCAACATTTCCTGTGTGTTGGCCTCAGTAATGCGGGCCTCGCCTTTGATATTTTTGACAACGCGCGTTAGGCGATCGGAGAGGTTTTCAAACATCGTGTAGTGCCCCTGACTCGTGCTTTGAATCGAGTAAACTGATTGGTATGAACAACACATTATTGTACGCGCTCGCAGTGCCCCTGCTGTCCGCCTCGGGTGGATTGGCGGCGCTGAACGTTTTCGGCAAGTGGTCTGCACCTGCCGGGTTCAACCGCGCGCTGGCGGCCTTGGCCCTGGTGGTATCAGGGTACTTGCTGGGCACCCTGCTGTTTCAGGCGGACGGCATGCACTTTGGTTTCGTCTTGGGTTTGATGTGCGTGGCTTGGCTGGCTTCGCTGGTGGCTTTTGTCGAAAGTTTTTTTAATCGCGTGCCGTTGCTCGAATTAATTGTATTTCCATTGTGTGCGTTGGCATTTCTGCTGCCACTCTGGATGGGTGAAGACGCTGCAATTCGCATGGCGGGTGACCATCTGTTTCAGTTGCATTTGTTGATTGCATTGGCAGCCTACAGCTTGTTGGGTATTGCTGCCGCCCATGGCATCGTGATGGCATTTCAGGAAAAAGCCTTGCACCAGCCCGTGGCAAGTAATCAGGAAAACCGCATGGTGCGTGAGCGTCTGCTGGATCAATTGCCTTCATTGCTCACCATGGAGTCCATTCTGTTTCGGCAATTGTGGGCGGGCTTCGTGTTGTTGTCGCTTACCTTGATTACCGGTTTTCTGTTTTCCGAGGAATGGAGTGGCAGCAGTTGGCGCTTTGATCACAAAACCTTGTTTGCCATCATTTCATGGTGTTCATTCGCCGTGCTCCTGGGTGGGCGTGTGGTCTTTGGTTGGCGTGGAAAAGTGGCCTTGCGGTGGTGTTTGGGTAGTTACGCGGTGTTGGTGCTGGCTTATTTTGGTACCCAGTTCGTGCTGGAATTTATTTTGAAAAGGGCAGTTTGATGGGTCGTATTCTGTTTTTCCTGGGCCTGGCGTTGGTGGCCTGGGTTCTTTTCAAAAGCTGGCAGCGCAAACAATTGGGTGAAAAGCCTGGCGTAGACGTTAAACAAAAAGGCAATCTTGGCCGTAAAACCCAGGAAGAGATACTGCCTTGCCAACACTGCGGTGCGTACAGCCCCATGTCTGAAGGCGTGATGATGCAGGGTCGCTTTTACTGCGGCCTGGAGCATGCCAAAGCGGCAGGAGAAAAAGTTCGCTGAGTTGAAAGGGTATTGACCTTTAGAAGGGGCGCGCCATGTGGCTGGACGAAGGCTGGATTGAAGAAGACTGGGTGCGCCGCCTGCAGAGCCCCAATCAGGATGCACGCCCCATGGGCACTGTGGTGGATACCCTGGTTGTTCACTGCATCAGCCTGCCCGAGCGCGGACGCGATCCCTCGCCGATCACTGACCTGTTCTTGAATCGACTCGATTGTCATTCCCATGCCTCATTTGCCGAGTTGATCGGCCTGCATGTGTCTTCACATTTTCTGATTGACCGGGACGGCGCTGTCACCCAATTCGTGTCGTGTGAAAAACGGGCCTGGCATGCCGGAATTTCAGCCGCGATGGACCGCAGTAATTTCAATCATTTTTCAATCGGTATTGAATTGCTGGGCGACATTTACACCCCATTCGAGCAAGCTCAATATGCCAGCCTGAAGCGTCTTGCTTTGGAGTTACAAGCACGTTATCCACTGAGATATGCGATGGCGCACAGCGAGATAGCACCCACCCGAAAAACTGATCCAGGGCCCTTCTTTGACTGGAAAGGTCTACGCAAATCAAACACCTACGAACTTCAAATAGACGGCCTTTAAAAGGCCGTTTTTTTGTTGCACTGCGGTTATCCCACGCTTGTCCACAACTTGTTCACAGGGGATAACTCTGTGCACAAGTTGGGGATAAGAAAGTGTTTGCCAAATTGTGTTTCGACCACTACAATTAGTTTCAAGCCACATACAAAACACAAGATATAGTGGTTGCCAGTTTTGCCCCACTACAAAAACAAACCCTCAAGAACACGTTTATTCCAGGAGAAAGATGCATGCTAACTAGCCATGGACCCTCAGATTTGGCGAGCAATTTGGCAACTGATGCGCCCTTGTCCACCTTAAAGCCTGCAGGTGCAGCGCCCGTGGTCGACAGCGCGTACTCAAACTACAAAATTATTCGCCGAAATGGTGCCGTGGTTGGTTTTGAGCCCAGCAAAATTGCCGTGGCCATGACCAAAGCATTTTTGGCGGTGAATGGTGGCCAGGGTGCCGCTTCTGCACGCATCCGCGAACTGGTTGAGCAAATGACCGGCAGCGTGGTGAACGCCTTGGTGCGTCGCCAGCCTTCTGGTGGTATTTTCCATATTGAAGACATTCAAGACCAGGTTGAACTGGCCCTGATGCGCTCCGGCGAAGCTGAAGTGGCACGTGCCTATGTGCTGTATCGCGAACGCCGCGCCCAAGAACGTGCTGCCAAGCAAGTTGAGCAGGCTGAACAACATACCCTGAATGTAATTGATGGCGACATCAAGCGCCCACTCGACGTTGAGGCACTGAAAGCCCTGATTGAAAGTGCCGCTGTTGGCCTGAACGAAATTGACGTTGCACACCTTCAGAAAGAAACCCTGAAGAACCTGTATGACGGCGTGAAAATCGACGAAGTGTTCAAGTCCGCGATTTTGGCCTCACGTGCCATGATCGAGAACGAACCCAGTTACACACTGGTGACCTCGCGCCTGTTGCTGCACACCATTCGCCGTGAAATTATCGGCCGCGAAATTGCGCAAGATGAAATGGCGCAGGTGTACCCCGAGTACTTTCCCCAGTTCATCAAGAAGGGTATTGCCGCTGGCCTGCTCGATAATCGCCTGGCCCAGTTCGATATGAAGAAACTGGGTGCTGCCCTGAAGTACGAACGCGACTTGCAGTTCGACTACCTCGGCCTGCAAACTTTGTATGACCGCTACTTCCTGCACGTGGAAGGCACCCGCATTGAAATGCCACAGGCGTTTTACATGCGCGTGGCCATGGGGCTGGCCCTCAATGAAGTGGATCGCGAAGCACGCGCCATCGAGTTCTATGAAGTGTTGTCGACATTTGACTTCATGAGCTCTACGCCCACATTGTTCAACAGCGGCACCATTCGTTCGCAGTTGTCTTCCTGCTACCTCACCACGATTGGTGACGACCTGGATGATATTTACGAAGGCATCAAGGAAAACGCATTGCTTTCCAAGTTTGCTGGTGGCCTGGGCAATGACTGGACGCCAGTTCGCGCCTTGGGCAGCCACATCAAAGGCACCAATGGCAAGTCACAAGGTGTGGTGCCTTTCCTGAAAGTGGTGAACGATACCGCAGTGGCCGTAAACCAGGGTGGCAAGCGCAAAGGCGCGGTGTGTGCTTACCTGGAAACATGGCATCTGGACATCGAAGAATTCCTAGAATTGCGCAAGAACACTGGCGATGACCGCCGCCGCACCCACGACATGAACACCGCGAACTGGATTCCCGACCTGTTCATGAAGCGTGTGATGGAAGGTGGCAATTGGACACTGTTCAGCCCATCCGACGTACCTGATCTTCACGACCTGTATGGCAAGGCCTTCGAAAAAGCCTATGTGGGCTATGAAGAGAAAGCCGCGCGTGGCGATTTGAAGTTGTTCAAAACCGTGGAAGCAGCCAAGCTGTGGAGAAAAATTCTCTCCATGCTGTTTGAAACCGGACACCCCTGGATTACTTTCAAAGACCCTTGCAACATTCGCAGCCCCCAGCAACATGTGGGCGTGGTGCACTCGTCCAACCTGTGTACAGAAATTACCCTGAACACCAACGAAAACGAAATTGCGGTGTGTAACCTCGGTTCTGTGAACCTGACACGCCACTTGAAGCCTGCCGACAACGGCGAGCTGGTGCTGGACCACGAGAAACTGCAGAAAACCGTGGGCGTGGCCATGCGTATGCTGGACAACGTGATCGACATCAACTACTACGCAGTGGCCAAGGCGCGCAATTCCAACCTGCGTCACCGCCCGGTGGGCTTGGGCATGATGGGCTTCCAGGATGCCTTGCACATGATGCGCAAACCCTATGCAAGCCGCGATGCAGTTGAGTTTGCCGACGAAAGCATGGAAGCCATTTGCTACTACGCTTATGAAGCATCCACAGAACTGGCCGCCGAGCGCGGCGCCTACAGCACCTTCAAGGGCTCGCTGTGGGACAAGGGCATCATGCCTTTGGATTCACTGAAGTTGCTGGAAGAAGAGCGCGGCGGTTACGTGGAAGTGGATACAAGCAGCCGTATGGATTGGGACGCTCTGCGTGCACGCATCAAGAAGCACGGCATGCGCAACTCCAACTGTGTGGCCATTGCACCCACAGCAACCATTTCCAACATTATTGGTGTGGCTGCATCGATCGAGCCGACATTCCAGAACCTGTATGTGAAATCGAACCTGAGTGGCGAATTCACCATCGTGAACGAACACCTGGTGCGCGACTTGAAGCGCTTGGGTATTTGGGACGAAGTCATGATTGCCGACCTGAAGTACTTTGACGGTTCTGTGATGAAGATTGATCGCATTCCGGAAGATTTGAAGCGCCTGTATGCCACAGCCTTTGAAATGGACCCGCGTTGGTTGGTTGAAGCGGCAGCCCGTCGCCAGAAATGGATTGACCAAGGCCAAAGCTTGAACATTTACATGGCGGGTGCTAGCGGTAAACGCCTGGATGACACTTACAAATTGGCCTGGTTGCGCGGTTTGAAAACAACCTACTACCTACGCACGATCGGTGCTACCCATGCAGAGAAATCCACTTTGAGCGGTGGTGAACTGAACTCGGTGAATGCTGAAGGTGGTGCCTCTGCCGCGTTTACATCAGCCCCGGCCACTGGCTTGGTGCCCAACCTGCCTGAACCTGAGATTGAGGGCAAGGTGTGCACCATGCGCCCAGGCGATGCAGGCTTCGACGAGTGTGAGGCTTGCCAGTAAAGTTTGATTAAAAGACCAGCGATTTGGGCAAGTGGCCAAGACTTGCCCAAGTGAATAAAAATGAACATAATGACACTGTGAATTTATACAGTGTATTAGTTAAGGAGTTAGAAAATATGCTGTCTTGGGACGATGAATTTGATGCAGCCATGGGCAAAACAGCAACTGCTGCCAAGCCCCCCGTGCAAATGCCGCCAGCCATGGGTTCTGTGGCTTCGGGTTTTGCTGCGCCAGCCAGCCAAGGTTTGTACCAGCAAGCTGCGCGCCCTGTGGTGCAGCAGCCTGCCGCTGAAGGTGCAAAGGCTGGCCGTGTAAACGCAGCCGACAAGCGCGTAATTAACGGCACCACCGATGTAAACCAGCTTGTGCCTTTCAAGTACAAGTGGGCTTGGGAAAAGTACCTGAGCCAGTGCGCCAACCACTGGATGCCGCAAGAAATCAACATGGATCGCGACATCGCTCTTTGGAAAGACCCCAATGGTTTGACTGAAGACGAGCGCCTGATCGTGAAGCGTAACCTGGGCTTTTTTGTAACAGCCGATTCACTGGCTGCCAACAACATTGTGCTGGGTACTTACCGCCACATTACAGCGCCCGAGTGCCGCCAGTTTTTGCTGCGCCAGGCGTTTGATGAAGCCATTCACACCCATGCTTACCAGTACATCGTAGAAAGCCTGGGTATTCCTGAAGCGGAAACCTTCAATGCTTACAACGAAATCAAATGTATTCGTGACAAAGACGAATTCCTGATTCCGTTCATCGACGTGTTGACTGACCCCGAGTTCAAAACCGGTACGCTGGAAAACGACCAGAAACTGCTGAAGAGCTTGATCGCTTTTGCTTGCATCATGGAAGGCATGTTCTTCTACGTGGGCTTTGTGCAAATTCTGGCGCTGGGTCGCCAAAACAAGATGATTGGTGCTGCCGAGCAGTTCCAGTACATTTTGCGCGACGAATCAGCACACTGCACATTCGGTATCGACCTGATCAACACCGTAAAACTGGAAAACCCACACCTGTGGACACCTGAGTTCAAGGAAGAGATCAAGGCCATGTTCCGCAAGGCTGTTGAACTTGAACACGCGTATGCCGTAGACACCATGCCACGCGGCGTGCTGGGCTTGAATTCTGCCCAGTTTATGGAATACATGAAGTTTATTTGCAACCGCCGTTCCAACCAGATTGGCTTGGGTACCTTGTACGAAGGCGCAACCAACCCATTCCCATGGATGAGTGAAATGATGGACTTGAAGAAAGAAACCAACTTCTTCGAGCGCCGTGTGACTGAATACCAAACTGGTGGTGCGTTAAGCTGGGATTAATCGTAAATTTCACTTAATAATTAGACAGGCACTTAGTAATTAGATTGACCACACATTAATAACTGGATTTGGACCTTAGCAGTCGGATCTACGATTCATTGTTGATTTGAAGTAAATTTAATTTACGAATAAGACCGAGTTTTAAGTTGTAAAAAGTAAAAAGCCAACCTTTAGAGGTTGGCTTTTTATTGGTCAATGATGGATACAGGTACAGTCAAAATTTGGTATTTAAATTTGCCTTAATTCAATAGTAAATTGCCTGCTTTCAATATGCTGGGACTCATTTTTTGATGTGGCACCAGTTTTTATAAACCTTAGAGATTTATTCAAGAGATCTGCAGGGCTTACTGTCGGAGCGCCATTGTTAACATCGGGTGAAACTGTGAGAAATTCGCTAAAATAATCTTTTCCAGCAGATGTTAATCTGTAACCGAATGGGGCAGAAACTCTTGGTACTAGCCTCTGCTTGATTTCCAAGTCTTTTAATACTCTTTTTGGTAGCAGATAATTTAAAAGATTTGTGTCCATTATCGCCTGTGTATTCAATAGGTCGACACTTTCTACGCACTGTGCGATACAAATTGAGGCGATAGTATTAAAAATTTCTCTGTACTTGGCTAGTTCGTAGGTCCGTGAAAATCTGAAGATTGTCGAAGGACTGTTTTTATTAAGTGGCGTTTTTGGTGATTCCGGGGTTTGACTCGATAATTGACCGAAAATAGAAGAGTAACGATTACTGATCTCTGTCCACACCTCCTCGCTTATGATGCCGTTGCGATTTCTTGCGATCTGCATGTCACCATAAAACCCGTCAAAGCGTGACCACTCTATCGTTCTTGATCTGGCGCTACTTGACGTCTTTTGTGTTCTGATATTGCCTGTCACGTGGCTGATCAGTTCATCCTGACAAGTAGGAGGGTAATACCCCATGGGCAGAGAAATGGCAGTTAGACGCGTTAAAAGGAGTACTGAGATCTTTCATGTTGGATCCCAACCTGATTGGATATTCATCAATACTGAGAGTTGGGAAATGATCTTTCCCTTGATTAATTCGATCTTGCTTGCGACATTATTTCAACGCGATCATATTTGATTCCGGTTACCGGTTAGTATTTTGGTTTGTTACAAATTTGTAATTCAATTGAGAGGATCTGGTCATTCGTCCCTGCGTAAAGTGTGAGTCATGCCAAAGCTTGATTAAAAGCCGAGGCGAAACCCAAACTGATACACACAAGGAGATTTACCATGAAAACACGTCAATTGATCGCATCCACAGTGTTTGCCATTTCCGCAACGCTTCCAGCTTTTGCCTTGGCCAGCGGCCCTACAGATCACGGTGATGGCACCGACCATGTGGCACTGATCAGCCAAGGCAAACTGGCCACCCAAGCAACGGTGCTAAAAGAGTATCAACAAGCGGTAAAAGCAGATCAGTTCAACCCTCTGGCCGGAGATTCGACAGTGTTGGTACACGAATTCGAATCGTCGAAGTCACGGGCTGAGGTACTGAGTGAGATCAAAAGCGTTGATCTCACAGAAGGCGATGCAAGCTAATGAAGGGGTTAAGGGTTGGTGTTAATTCGCCGCCAACCCGTGCATAATTAACAAATCACTTCAGCAGTTTTTCAGCTTTCCGAAGTTTTTCTTTGGCTTCCAAATAACCTGTTTTAAATACCCAATGACGATCATTCAAACCCAGTTGACCAACATTGGTTAACTGAGGGGCGATGATCATTGTCGCCTGTAACATCTCCAGTTCTTTGATTCTAAAACTCGATATCAAAAAGGTTTGAAACATCAAATCGGTAAGCGTAGAGACCTCAGCAAGCTCGGGGGGATACACCACGTCTACGGCAAGAATTGGAAGATCACTCAAGCGTTTTGCCGGAACTATCGGCAGTGGAGAACTGGCCTGACCATCGATGTAAAGACGGCCATTAATGGAAGGTGGCGTGAAGATACCTGGAATTGTTGAAGATGCCCGCACTGCCTGGGCGACATCACCTGCATTAAAGACCACGGGACGACCTGTTTGGAGGTCTGTGGCCACTATGGCAATTGGTTTCGGGAGATCTTCAAATGTTTGAATGCCGAAATCCCTGCGCAATTGCCGTTCAAGAAACTGACCCGAAAAAACTCCAGCCTCGCCCTTTAAAACTGGCTGTCCCAGATTCGGTAACACGGGTACAAACAGATCACTGTTATTTAGTGATTCTGCACGTTGCATCATTTGATCGGCTGTATAGCCCAAGCCCCAGTACGCAGCCACGACAGCACCCGCACTGGTGCCAATCACCATTCGGGGCTCAAGCCCCAATTCCTCCAGGGCTTTAAGAACTCCGATGTGGGCAAAGCCACGAACCCCTCCACCGGAGAGAACCAAAATAAAGCCCTCCTCCATTTTCTGTGTGCGGGTAGCACGCTCGGCGCTAAACCAAGGTTCCTTCTTTACTGTAACCGTTGGTTTGTGACTTTCCGGATGAACAAAATTTCCGACTGTTTGACAGGCGCAAAGCACCATTGCGGAACCCAGCAAACTCAACATCAATCCCAATTTACCCACAATGACCGATCCATTGGGAAATCCAGGTTTACTTTGCAATGGTGCTTCTCCTGATTACTGTTTCTTCTCGATGTGGGTGATGTTCATGTTTTGATCCACAGCAAAGAGAACATTGTCGCCCTTATTCAGGCCTTCCAGTTGCGCAGCCTCTTTGGCAGAGAAAACCATAGTCATAGGTGGCATTTGAAGGTTTTTGATTTCGCCATGCTTCAACGTGACCTTACCAGTCTTCGGATCAATTTTTTTCACCTCGCCCTGCGTCATTTCCATGGTTTCCGACTGCTTCATCTGCATGCCTTCCATGGACTTTTGCTCACCGGCTTTACTTGAATGGACGCCGTGATCTCCCCCGGCAAAAACCGAAGTCGAAATTGACAATGCAAAGATAGAAGCGATTTTGATTAACTGGTTTTTCATGATTGTTTCCTTTCAATGTTTATTGAGTTACTTGTTCAAAATTGATCTTGATAGGTTTTTACTTCCGCATAAACGGACACACTTCCGTCCTTTTTCAGGAGTAACACCTGATAAGGCATGAATTTGTTGCCATATTCCATGCCAGGAGAGCCAAC
The DNA here is from genome assembly GCF_001601825.1 of Limnobacter sp. CACIAM 66H1. Taxonomy (GTDB): domain Bacteria; phylum Pseudomonadota; class Gammaproteobacteria; order Burkholderiales; family Burkholderiaceae_B; genus Limnobacter. The sequence continues at coordinate 10,442 of NZ_LUJK01000063.1, forward strand.
TGGCATCGCTGGAACGGACAGACCAAGTGAATCCTCGGGTGTTTCGTTCAGAAATTCCCTTATGTACTTGGCTGGAACATGGCCTTCAAACACAAAGCCATTCGCCGATACTCCTGTGTGACAGGATTGGTAATTGTTTTCGATACCGAACTGCGCCTTAATGCTGTCTAGGTCTTCGTGATTCGAATACTTCACGGAAAACCCCGATTTTTCCAAGTGTTTAATCCATTCGCCGCAGCAACCGCAGGTCGCTGTTTTGTGTACATGAATGGGTAAAACTTGATTGGCATCAGATTCTGTTGCAGCCACTGAGACTTTCTCAACAGTTGAGAAAGTCTCAGGTTTGATGGCAGCAAAAACACCCAATGCCAAAATTGCAGTTGCAATACCAACAAAAGCAATTCGCTTCACTTTTCAGCTCCAGAGGATTTCGCGACGCGCAGTGGTCCGCGCATACCTGCATCAAAGTGGCCTGCAATCAAGCAGGCAAACTCAAACTCGCCACTTCGGTTGAAAGTCCACACCATCTCAGTGGTTTTGCCCGGAGCCACATGTGCCATATAGGGCTCTTCATGCTCCATGTTTGGAAACTTCTTCATTAAGTCTGCATGCTCCAGGTTCTTGTCTTTTGTCCCCAGAACAAACTCATGCATCAGCTTTCCTTCGTTCTTGACAATAAACTTCACTGTTTCACCTTCCTTGAACTGCAACGAGGATGGCTCAAAGCGCATGCTGTCGGACATTACGACTTTGACAGTGCGGTCTATCTTGGTCGGAGTACCGGCAATGCCCCAAGCGGTTTGCTCAAGAACTGGCTGTGCATTGGAATCTGACTTTTTGTGTTCTTGAGTGCCGTGCGCCAATACGGCCACGGGCAATAAAAGCCCAGCGCCAAGCAGTAGCGATAGGGAATGATTTGCGAATGATTTTTTCATGATTAACTCCTTAGTGGCCCGAATGGCCTTGAGGTTTTCTGACCTTCAACTCGATTGTTTCCTGAGGTCGATTGCTGGATTTCATGGCGGGTTTTCCTGCCTTGTCGGACGTAACTGGCTTGGGCATGTCCGGGCCTTCATATTCAAAGGCTACGGTTCTGGCCGGGTGCTTGTACCAACCTGGGTCCGAATAATCCCCAGGCTTTTGGTCTTTGCGCACTTTCAACATGCTGAACATGCCGCCCATTTCCACGGAGCCAAATGGACCATCGCCCGTCATCATGGGTATGGTGTTGTCAGGAATCGGCATCGTCATCTCGGTCATGTCGGCCATGCCCCGTTCACCCATCACCATGTAATCAGGGACGAGCCCCCGGGCTTTTTTGGTAATACCGCGGTGGTCCACACCAATCATGGTGGGCAGGTTGTGGCCCATGGCGTTCATGGTGTGGTGGCTTTTGTGGCAATGAAAGGCCCAATCGCCTTCCTCATTGGCCAGAAAATCAATTTGACGCATTTGCCCCACGGCGATGTCGGTGGTCACTTCAGGCCAACGACTTCCCTTGGGTGTGGGGCCGCCATCGGTGCCACTTACCTCGAATTCATGGCCGTGCAGGTGAATGGGGTGGTTGGTCATGGTCAGGTTACCAATCCGTATGCGCACCTTGTCATTTTTTCGAACACACAAGGGCGAAATTCCCGGAAACACGCGACTGTTCCAGGTCCACAAATTGAAATCCAGCATGGTCATGATTTTCGGTGTATAGGCACCGGGATCAATGTCATAGGCGTTCAAGAGGAAACAGAAATCCCGGTCCACGTTGTCAATCAAGGGATGTTTGTTTTTGGGGTGAGTCACCCAAAAACCCATCATGCCCATGGCCATTTGCACCATCTCATCGGCATGCGGGTGGTACATGAAGGTGCCGGGGCGCTTGGCCTCGAACTCATACACAAAGGTTTTGCCGGAAGGAATGGCCGGCTGGTTCAGGCCCGCAACGCCGTCCATGCCATTGGGCAGGCGCTGGCCATGCCAGTGCACGCTGGTGTGCTCAGGCAGTTTGTTGGTCACAAAAATACGAACCCTGTCGCCTTCAACCACTTCAATGGTGGGGCCTGGGCTTTGACCGTTGTAGCCCCAAAGGTGAGCGACCATACCCGGTGCCATTTCACGCACCACAGGTTCTGCCACCAGGTGGAATTCCTTCACGCCGTTGTTCATGCGCCAAGGCAAGGTCCAACCATTCAAGGTGACCACTGGGTTATAGGGCCGCCCAGTGTTGGGGGTCAATGGGTCCATGGTGTCAGGCGAGGTTTGAATGACGGGCTCGGGCAGCGCGGCCATGGCCACTTTGCTGACACTGGCTGCCGCCACCGCACCACCGGCCATGCCGGCAAACTTGAAAAAATCTCTTCTGGAATTCATTGTGCTTACTCCAAATCTTTTAATGACCACCAGCCGCGTCGGCTGCTGGACTTCTGGCACCCATGGAAAGCTTCACATTGCCTGGACTGCCCATCAATGCAGCATCCAGGGCCAGTTGCGCTCGCAGAAAGTTCGCTGATGCGTCAATGGATGACTCGATGGAACGCACCTGATTGCGACTGTCGGCAAGTAGCTCGAAAGTACCAATCAACATGCCGTTGTAACGCAGTGTGTTTTGCTCGGCCAAGGTATCGAGCATTGGAACCACCTCAGTTTGATAGTGCTTGGCAATGTCATAAGCTGTGCGGTAATTGGTGTAACTTTCCCGCAGGTTTGAATCAACATTCCTCATGACCGCCTCAAGCGTGTTGGCCTTGGCCAGTAACTCGGCAGAAAACGCGTCACGCCGCAAGCCACCCCAATCGAACAGGGGCAATCGAATGTCCAGTTCATATCCCTTTGGGTTGGTTTTGGAGCCGGAGTCTCTGTCAAATACAGAATCGCGGCGAATCCCAGCCTCAATGTCTACAAAGGAGCTCACGGTTTCAGCACCAGACACTTTCAGCGCCGCGTCGTAAGCTTGCTTGGCCATTTGAACATCCAGCCGCGAGGTGGCCTGTTTGGACACTTCTTCAGGCTTTTTCACAGTGGCGGGCAAGTCTGGCAAGCGATCTGGAAGTTTCAGTTTTTCAAACTGCTGTGCATCAAGCCCGAGCACCCGAACTAGTTTTTCCCGGGTGGACGTGGCTTCCTGACGTGCCATGGCCAGGCCAAGAGCCGCATCTGAATAAAACATTTGCTGTCGAATGCGTTGAATAATGGTGAAGTTGCCTACCTCCTCCATGCGCTTGGCCAATTCGGCACTGGCTTGCGCATTCTCGTAAACCTGCTCTGCATACTGCTGTTTTTGTAAAGCGACCACTGCATCAACCCACGCCGCACGGGCCTGTGCCACCTGCCCAATCACATCGCCAGCCAATTGCAGTTGAGCTCGCTCAATTCGAAAAGTTGCAGCCTGTTGACGCCAGGGAAGCGTGACCAGATCGAGCAAACCAAAACTGAACAATCGTCCAATTTCAAGTTCATCCCCAACTGTTATTCGTTCGAAATTGAAGATTGGATTGGGAATTCGACCCGATTGGGCAGCCAACGCAGACTCGCTATAGCCCCGAGCCAGCAAAGCCTGGAATTCAGGACTGTTCACCAACATCAGTTCAACTGTCGAATTCAAGTTCAGTGGTTTTTTCAACAGCGCATCTGCCTGCCCTCGCAGCTGCTTGCGCTGCTCATCATTCAGAGCAAGAACCACTTTCTTGTCGGTCATGGACGCTGTGGTTTCATTCAGGTTGGCCATGGACTGATCCATGTTCACTGTGGCGCAACCAGTCAAACCTGCAATCGCCAAGGCCATTGCCGTGTATCTCAAGGTTTTCATCAATGCCCCCCTTGGTGAGCTTCACCGGGGTTCATGGGCTTTTTCATCTTGCTCATGTCATGCCCCATGCCGCTATCCTGCATGGGTTGCTGGTCTTCACCATCTTTCAGGTAAGGCTCACGGGCGTAATATTGCCAGCCACCAATTTTCTCGACATTCTGATTGGCCCCCACCCAATCACGGTCGCCTTCCTTGGGCTTCCATGTTGAGTAGTTCTCAAAGGCTGATTGATACTCAATCTGCAAACCCTCTGACTGGGCATTTGCAAACCCTGTGCTTGCTGCGAGAACTGAACCCGCAAGCAGTAATTGAATAGCCGTGCGCATACACGTACCTCCACCGATAAAATGAAATCAAGAAATGAAATTCAGAATTGGCTTAAGCCAGAATGGGCGGTCGGTAAGGCAGCGCCAGGTCGGCACTGGGCAGAATTGAAGAGAAAGAAACGGAGAAAAGGCGTTTGGACTCGATCAAACCAACTTCAACCACTGGCAGGTCGAGTTTTGCCTTGTAGATGGCATCGCAACTGCAACAGGGCCTTTCTTGGGACTCATGGTCGGCTGAAGCCGGGTGTAGTCCGTTTCCGGCCGAGGTGTGTTCAGCGCAATGATCCGGAATCGACGGGGATGGGCTGAACTCACTGGCAGATTGCTCAACATCACCGGTATGACAACCCACCATGACCGCGAGCGCCGTACCCTGAAAAATGACAGAGGTGGCGATTACAAACATCAACAGTGATTTGATCACTTTGGTCATGGTTGCGCGGTCCGGTGATTGTTCCAAAGAATAACATCGCTTTCGCAGATGTCAAACCTTGCCTTTAGTTCGAATTAGCAAGACGACGCTCTTCTAGAGTTTGGCTTTGCAATTCACGCAGCACCTCCTGACGGGATTTTCCAGAGCGTGAGTTGCCCCAATCACCGTGTGTGGTCCCATCACCGCTGGCTTCAGAACCAATGATGTTTGCGCTGTAGCCGCGAAATCCCTTGCTGG
>NZ_LUJK01000064.1 GCF_001601825.1 Limnobacter sp. CACIAM 66H1
TTCGAGTTTTTTAGGGCAATAGCTCAATTGGCAGAGCGTCGGTCTCCAAAACCGAAGGTTGTGGGTTCGATTCCCTCTTGCCCTGCCAAATTTGGTAGGACCGTCGCCGCTGAAGCGATTCAGCGGCGGCTTACATTTTAAGAATATGGCACAAAACGACATTCAAACAGTATCTACAGGGCAGGACAAGCTGATGCTTGTGTTGGCGGTTGCCTTTGCAATCGGCGGCGCGGTGGCTTACCAGGTTTTGTCAGCAGAAGATTTCTTCATTCGCCTTGGCGTTGTCTTGTTGGGTGTTGTTCTGGCGATTGGTAGTTTTCTGCTCTCCCAAACCGGCAAGCGGTTTGTGGGCTTCGCCAAAGATTCCGTGAACGAAGCCAAGCGCGTTGTTTGGCCCACCCGAAAAGAAGGTATGCAAATGACCGGTGTGGTCTTTGTGTTTGTCTTGATCATGTCGATCTATCTTCTTTTGGTGGACAAAACGCTTGAGTGGGTGTTCTACGATCTGATTTTAGGGTGGACAATATAATGTCAAAACGCTGGTACGTGGTGCACGCCTACTCAGGACTTGAGAAGAGTGTGCAGCGAGCACTGCAGGAGCGCATTGACCGTTCCGAGTTTTCGGACTTGTTTGGCCAAATTCTCGTTCCTTCTGAAGAAGTGGTTGAAATCAAGGGTGGTCAAAAATCGATTTCCGAGCGTCGTTTCTTTCCTGGTTACGTGCTCGTTGAGATGGAAATGACCGATGATTCTTGGCATTTGGTCAAGAACACGCCCAAGGTCACCGGTTTTGTGGGTGGCACTGGCAATCGCCCAACTCCGATTTCCCAGAAGGAAGTTGACAAAATCATGCAGCAAATGCAAGAGGGTGCTGAAAAGCCGCGTCCGAAGGTGCTGTATGAAGTGGGTGAAATGGTTCGGGTCAAAGAGGGTCCGTTCGCAGACTTCAATGGCAATGTTGAAGAAATTAATTACGAGAAAAGCAAGCTGCGTGTGTCAGTCACCATTTTTGGTCGAGCGACGCCCGTTGAGTTGGACTTTCACCAGGTCGAAAAAGTTTGATCTGAGGACATTTGGTTTTCCTGCCGCCTGTATTTGATTGCTGACAGGGCTTACGGTTATTCAAGCAATGAGAGGAGCGGCCTCTGGCTGCGTTTGAACTCACGGAGAAATTTCAATGGCCAAGAAAATTATTGGCTTTATCAAGCTGCAAGTACCGGCTGGTAAGGCGAACCCATCCCCACCCATTGGCCCTGCATTGGGTCAGCGTGGTTTGAACATCATGGAATTCTGTAAAGCATTCAATGCCCAAACTCAGGGCATGGAGCCTGGTTTGCCAATTCCAGTGGTGATCACTGCTTTCGCGGACAAGTCTTTCACGTTCATCATGAAGACTCCACCTGCGACCGTGCTGATCAAGAAGGCAGCAAAAATCACGAAGGGTTCACCACGTCCTCATTTGGACAAGGTTGGCAAGATCACTCGTGAACAAGCTGAAGAAATCGCAAAAACAAAAATGCCTGATCTGACGGCTGCTGACATGGATGCTGCCGTGCGCACCATCGCTGGCTCTGCTCGCAGTATGGGCATCGTGGTGGAGGGTCTATAAATGGCTAAGTTGTCTAAACGTACTCAGGCATTGCGCGCAAAAATCGATCGCAACGCCGTATACCCAGTGGATCAAGCCTTGGGTCTGATCAAGGAAACTGCGACTGCCAAGTTTGATGAATCTGTTGATGCTGCCATCCAATTGGGTGTTGATGCACGTAAATCGGATCAAGTGGTTCGTGGCTCGGTAGTTCTGCCTGCTGGCACGGGCAAAACGGTTCGTGTGGCTGTATTTGCGCAGGGCGCCAAGGCCGAAGAGGCTAAAGCTGCTGGCGCGGACATCGTAGGTATGGATGATCTGGCCGCAGAAGTCAAAGCTGGCAACATGAACTTCGATGTTGTGATTGCCTCTCCCGATACCATGCGTATCGTGGGCACTTTGGGTCAAATTCTGGGCCCACGTGGTCTGATGCCAAACCCAAAGGTTGGTACTGTAACGCCTGACGTGGCTACAGCGGTTAAAAACGCCAAGGCCGGTCAAGTGCAGTTCCGTACCGACAAGGCCGGTATTATCCACTGCACTATCGGTCGCGCCTCCTTCGATGTTGAAAAGTTGAAGTCCAATCTGTCCGCTTTGCTGGACGCGTTGAACAAATCCAAGCCAGCATCGTCCAAGGGTGTATACCTGAGAAAGATTGCCGTATCCAGCACCATGGGTGGTGGTGTACGCATTGACCAAACTTCGGTATTGGGTCAATAAAGAACTTTGGGCTGTGATCCCTGACTAGTCGGGGATTACAGGTTGTCAAAGACCGTTGGAAATTGAGGGCTAGTAGTTTCGGTCCGATTTTTTAAAAAACCATCCAACCTAGATGGCGGTCCCGAGTAAAAGTAATGAATGTATGTTCAGAGCTTGATTTCGGTCGCCTGTTTTAAACAGTGCAATAAGCGCTTCTTTTTGGAGAAAGACCGTGGCATTGAATCGCCAAGAGAAAGCAGCAGTCATTGAAGAGATCACGGGTCAATTGGCCAGTGCTCAGGCAGTGGTTGTTGCTGAATATCGTGGTCTGTCTGTAGAAAGTGTGACGCAGCTCCGCAAGGATGCTCGTGCAGCAGGTGTTTATTTGCGTGTTCTGAAGAACACGTTGGCAAAGCGAGCCATTGCCGGTACAGCCTTTGAAGGTTTGTCCAGCAAAATGGCTGGCCCGCTGATTTACGGTATCAGTGCTGATCCCGTTGCAGCAGCCAAAGTGTTGGTCAATTTTGCGAAGACTAACGACAAACTCGTTCTAACCGGCGGTGCGCTGCCCGGTCAGGTAATGGGTGCGGACGGTGTGAAGGCCCTGGCCACCATGCCTAGTCGTGAAGAGCTTCTGTCGAAATTGCTGGGCACGATGCAAGCACCTATCGCGACATTCGTACGTACGCTTAACGAAGTACCTACGAAGTTTGTTCGCGGTGTTGCTGCAGTTCGTGATCAGAAAGAATCGCAAGCTGCTTAACTTTTTTCAAGATAGCCGAATCAAACTTTTAACTGGAGAATACTCAAATGGCAACTAAAGCCGAAATCCTCGACGCCATCGCTGGCATGACCGTACTCGAACTGTCCGAACTGATCAAAGAAATGGAAGAGAAGTTTGGCGTTTCTGCCGCTGCTGCTGCTGTTGCAGTTGCTGCTGCTCCTGCTGCTGGTGGTGCTGCCGCCGCAGAAGAGAAGACAGAATTCGACGTAATTCTGACCGCAGCTGGCGAAAGCAAAGTGAACGTAATTAAGGTTGTTCGTGCTCTGACAGGTCTTGGCCTGAAAGAAGCGAAAGACCTGGTTGACGGCGCACCTAAAGCTGTTAAGGAAGGCGTTTCTAAAGCTGAAGCTGATGACGTCAAGAAGCAACTTGAAGAAGCTGGTGCAAAAGTCGACGTTAAGTAATGTCGGTTTTTGAAATGCCCGGGGGTTTTTGCCTCCGGGCTTTTTGCGCTTGAAAGAGCGATTACAAACTAGAGTGTGTTAAGCCATGTGTAGAACACATGCATATCGCTTAATCCGCTCGACATCAGGACAGAAAATATGTCTTACTCTGCCACCGAGAAAAAACGCATACGCAAAAGCTTTGCGAAACGGCCTCCAGTTTTGGATGTTCCGTATCTTCTCACCACTCAACTTGACTCTTACACTGACTTTCTTCAATTGGGTGTTCCCGTTGAAAAACGCGCAGAACAAGGGTTACAGGCAGCATTTCAGTCTGTATTTCCAATTGTTTCGCACAACGGTTACGCTCGTTTGGAATTCGTACAGTACGCATTGGGCGAACCCGCTTTTGACGTCAAAGAATGTCAACAGCGTGGCCTGACTTTCTGCTCACCTTTGCGTGCCCGTGTGCGCCTGGTACTTCTGGATCGTGAAGCCAGCAAGCCCACTGTGAAAGAAGTGAAGGAGCAAGAAGTGTACATGGGTGAATTACCACTCATGACACAAAACGGTTCATTCGTGATCAACGGCACTGAACGCGTTATCGTGTCTCAGTTGCATCGTTCGCCTGGCGTCTTTTTCGAACACGACCGTGGTAAAACCCACAGTTCTGGCAAGTTGCTGTTCTCGGCCCGTATCATTCCTTATCGCGGCTCTTGGCTCGATTTCGAATTCGATCCCAAAGACATCTTGTATTTCCGCGTAGACCGTCGTCGCAAGATGCCGGTGACAATATTGCTCAAAGCCATTGGCATGAACAATGAGCAGATCTTGTCCACCTTCTTTGAGTTCGATCAGTTCGAAATCAAATCCGAGGGCGCATCCATGGATCTGGTCACTTCGCGTTTGAAAGGTGAAGTTGCCAAGTTTGATATCGTGGACAAAGCGGGCAAGGTTCTGGTTCAGAAAGACAAGCGTATTAACGCCAAGCACATTCGCGACATCGAAGCTGCTGGCTTGAAGAAGATTTCGGTTCCTGAAGACTTCCTGATCGGCCGAACATTGGCCAAGAACATCGTAGATGCAAGCACTGGCGAGGTTGTAGCCTCCGCCAACGATGAAATCACCGAAGAAATCATGGGCAAAATCCGTGATGCAGGCGTGAAAGTTGTTGAGACAATTTTCACGAACGAGCTGGATCATGGTGCTTACATTTCTCAAACCCTGCGTACTGACGAAACAGCGGATCAAACTGCTGCCCGTGTAGCCATCTATCGCATGATGCGCCCAGGCGAACCGCCCACGGAAGAGGCAGTTGAAATGTTGTTCAACCGTCTGTTCTACAGTGAAGATTCCTACGACTTGTCGCGTGTGGGTCGCATGAAATTCAACCGTCGTGTTGGCCGTCCAGAAGTGGAAGGCGCGATGGTTTTGCAAGACGACGATATTCTTGCCGTGATCAAGATTCTGGTCGACTTGCGCAACGGCAATGGCGAAATCGACGATATCGATCACCTGGGTAACCGTCGTGTGCGATGCGTAGGCGAATTGGCTGAAAACCAGTTCCGGGCCGGTCTGGTGCGTGTGGAGCGTGCAGTGAAAGAGCGTTTGGGTCAGGCTGAAGCCGAGAACCTGATGCCCCACGATCTAATCAACTCCAAGCCGATCTCCGCAGCAATCAAGGAGTTTTTTGGTTCATCCCAGCTGTCTCAGTTCATGGATCAAACCAACCCCTTGTCTGAAATCACTCACAAGCGTCGCGTATCCGCGTTGGGTCCTGGTGGTTTGACTCGTGAGCGCGCTGGCTTTGAGGTTCGTGACGTACACACCACTCACTACGGTCGGGTGTGCCCGATCGAAACACCGGAAGGTCCAAACATCGGTTTGATCAACTCCATGGCGATGTTTGCTCGTTTGAACGAGTACGGGTTCCTGGAGACGCCTTACCGCAAAGTGGAAGGCGGTGTGGTGTCGGATGAAATCGTTTACCTGTCTGCGATTGAAGAAGGCCGTTTCGTAATCGCTCAGGCGAACGCGGAGATCGACGACAAGAAGCGACTGGTCGGCGATTTGGTGTCCTGTCGTGTAGCTGGTGAATTCGAATTGATGGATCCGTCAGGCGTTGAGCTGATGGACGTGGCGCCGGGCCAGATTGTTTCTGTTGCGGCATCTCTCATCCCATTCCTGGAACACGACGATGCGAACCGTGCCTTGATGGGTGCAAACATGCAGCGTCAGGCCGTTCCTTGTCTGCGTCCTGAAAAGCCTTTCGCGGGCACAGGCATTGAACGCACTGTGGCTGTTGACTCAGGCACCGTGATCGTTGCTGATCATGGCGGTGTTGTTGATTACGTGGATGCAAACCGCATCGTGATTCGAGTCAATGACAACGAGGTGGAGCCCGGTTCTGTGGGCGTAGACATCTACAACCTGACCAAGTACACACGTTCTAACCAGAACACCAACATCAACCAGCGTCCGATTGTCAACAAGGGTGACATCATTGCAAAAGGTGATGTAATCGCTGACGGTGCATCCACCGACCTCGGTGAATTGGCCTTGGGCCAGAACATGCTGGTCGCGTTTATGCCCTGGAACGGCTACAACTTCGAAGACTCAATTTTGATCTCCGAGCGCGTAGTTGCCGAGGATCGCTACACTTCAATTCACATTGAAGAACTGTCAGTGGTTGCCCGCGACACCAAGTTGGGTTCCGAAGAAATTACCCGCGACATTTCCAATCTTTCCGAAGCGCAGTTGTCACGTCTGGATGAATCCGGCATCGTGTACATCGGCGCAGAAGTTCAGGCTGGTGATGTGATGGTTGGCAAGGTCACGCCAAAAGGCGAAACCCAGTTGACTCCTGAAGAAAAACTGCTTCGCGCAATTTTCGGTGAGAAAGCATCTGATGTGAAAGACACGTCGTTGCGCGTGCCTTCTGGCATGACAGGCACGGTGATCGACGTTCAGGTGTTTACCCGCGAAGGCATCGTTCGCGACAAGCGTGCGCAGTCCATTATTGATGATGAACTCAAGCGCTATCGCCTCGATTTGAATGACCAGATGCGTATTGTTGAGGCTGACGCCTTCAGTCGTATTGAGCGTTTCTTGATTGGTAAAGTTGCCAATGGTGGACCCGCCAAGTTGGCCAAGGGCAGCAAGATTACCGCTGAGTACCTGAAAGAAGTTGATCATCACCATTGGTTCGACATTCGTCTGGCCGAAGAGGAAGCTGCTGGTCAACTCGAAACACTGAAGAAGTCAATCGAGGACAAGCGCCATCAGTTTGATCTGGCCTTTGAGGAAAAGCGCAAAAAGTTGACGCAAGGTGATGAACTGCCCCCGGGAGTTCTGAAAATGGTCAAGGTGTATCTGGCAGTGAAGCGTCGCTTGCAGCCCGGTGACAAAATGGCCGGTCGTCACGGTAACAAGGGTGTGGTTTCCAAGATCGTTCCTGTGGAGGATCTGCCGCATATGGCCGATGGTCGTCCCGTGGACATCGTGTTGAACCCCTTGGGTGTTCCCTCGCGTATGAACGTGGGCCAAATTCTGGAAACCCACTTGGGTTGGGCTGCCAAGGGCATCGGCGATCGTATCAATGAAATGTTGCGCGAACAAAATGCGGTAGCCCGCCTTCGTGAATACTTGCACAAGGTGTACAACGGCACAGGCACCACGGTTGACCTCGATTCCCTGACTGACCAGGAAATTATCAACATGGGTAAAAACCTGACCAAGGGTATGCCTTTCGCGACGCCGGTATTTGACGGTGCGAACGAAGAAGACATTCTCGAGATGCTTCGCTTGGCTTACCCCGACGAGGACCCACGCGTGCAGGCTCTTGGCTTGAATGAATCGAAAACCCAGGTGACCTTGTACGACGGTCGCACCGGTGATGCATTCGATCGCAAGGTTACTGTCGGTTACAAGCATGTGCTGAAACTGCACCACTTGGTGGACGATAAGATGCACGCCCGTTCAACCGGACCTTACTCGTTGGTGACACAGCAACCATTGGGTGGTAAAGCCCAGTTTGGTGGTCAACGTTTTGGTGAGATGGAAGTGTGGGCTTTGGAAGCTTATGGCGCATCATACGTGTTGCAGGAAATGCTGACAGTGAAGTCGGACGACGTGAATGGTCGTACGAAAGTGTATGAGAATTTGGTCAAAGGTGATCACACGATCGATGCCGGTATGCCGGAGTCTTTCAACGTACTCGTGAAAGAAATCCGCTCACTTGGTATTGATATTGATCTGGACCGTAATTGATCGGTCGCGACGGAGGTATTTAAATGAAAGCTTTATTAGATCTGTTTAAACAGGTCCAGCAAGACGAGCAATTCGACGCAATCAAGATTGCGATCGCATCGCCCGACAAAATCCGTTCGTGGTCTTTCGGTGAAGTCAAGAAGCCAGAAACCATCAACTACCGAACTTTCAAGCCGGAGCGTGATGGTTTGTTTTGTGCCAAGATTTTTGGCCCCATTAAAGATTATGAGTGCTTGTGCGGCAAGTACAAACGCCTGAAGCACCGTGGTGTCATCTGCGAGAAGTGTGGTGTTGAAGTCACGCTGGCCAAAGTGCGTCGCGAGCGCATGGGTCACATTGATTTGGCTTCGCCTGTTGCCCACATCTGGTTCTTGAAATCCCTGCCGTCCCGTCTGGGCATGGTGTTGGATATGACTCTGCGGGACATCGAGCGCGTTCTGTATTTTGAAGGTTTCGTCGTTGTTGAGCCTGGCATGACACCGTTGAAGCGTGGCCAGTTGTTGACAGAGGAAGATTACCTCGCCAAACAGGAAGAGTATGGCGATGACTTCGTGGCGTTCATGGGTGCTGAAGGCATCAAGGAACTGCTGAAGTCCATCGATATTGACCGCGAGGTTACTACATTGCGTGATGAGTTGGGTACCACCAATTCTGAAGCGAAAATCAAGAAAATCGCCAAGCGCCTGAAAGTGCTGGAAGGTTTCCAGAAATCAGGTATCAAACCTGAGTGGATGATTCTGGAAGTACTGCCCGTGCTGCCACCAGAGCTGCGTCCATTGGTTCCTCTGGATGGCGGTCGCTTTGCGACATCTGATTTGAATGATTTGTATCGCCGCGTGATCAACCGCAACAACCGTCTGAAGCGTCTGCTCGAATTGAACGCACCGGATATCATCGTGCGCAACGAAAAGCGCATGTTACAGGAAGCTGTTGATTCGCTGCTCGACAACGGTCGTCGCGGTAAGGCGATGACTGGTGCCAACAAGCGCCCATTGAAGTCGCTGGCTGACATGATCAAGGGCAAGGGCGGTCGTTTCCGTCAAAACTTGCTTGGCAAGCGCGTGGACTACTCTGGTCGTTCCGTGATCGTGGTGGGTCCACAGCTAAAACTGCACCAGTGTGGTTTGCCCAAACTCATGGCGCTCGAATTGTTCAAGCCTTTCATTTTCAATCGTTTGGAAGTGATGGGTATTGCAACTACCATCAAGCAAGCCAAAAAATTTGTTGAAAACCAAGAGCCCATCGTTTGGGACATTCTGGAAGAAGTGATTCGCGAGCATCCGGTGATGCTGAACCGTGCACCAACGCTGCACCGTTTGGGCATTCAGGCTTTCGAGCCTGTGTTGATTGAAGGCAAGGCCATTCAATTGCACCCATTGGTCTGTGCGGCGTTCAACGCTGACTTTGACGGTGACCAAATGGCGGTTCACGTGCCTTTGTCTCTGGAAGCCCAGATCGAAGCGCGTACCCTGATGCTGGCCTCCAACAACGTATTGTTCCCGGCCAACGGTGATCCCTCTATCGTTCCTTCGCAAGACATCGTGTTGGGTCTGTATTACACGACCCGAGACAAAGTCAACGGCAAGAACGAGGGCATCATGTTCTCCGACGTCGGTGAAGTAAACCGCGCCTATGACAACAAAGAAGTTGAACTGGCCACTCGCGTCACTGTTCGTATCACTGAATATGATGTGAACAAGGAAACCGGAGAAAAAACATCCAAGCGCACGCGTTACGAAACGACCGTAGGTCGTGCCTTGTTGTCGGAAATTCTGCCTCCGGGCCTGCCTTTCTCTTTCATCGATCGTCCTTTGAAGAAGAAAGAGATTTCTCGCCTGATTAACGCGTCTTTCCGTCGTTGTGGCCTGCGCGAAACAGTGATTTTTGCTGACAAACTGATGCAGTTTGGTTTCCGTATGGCGACCCGTGGCGGCATTTCTATTGCGATGGGCGACATGGTTGTTCCAGCCCAGAAGCAAGTCATCATCGCCGCTGCAGAGGCAGAGGTGAAAGAAATTCAGGCCCAATACACGTCAGGCTTGGTAACTCAAGGCGAGCGTTACAACAAGGTTGTGGACATTTGGGGCCGTGCTGGTGACCAAGTGGGCAAGGCCATGATGGAACAGTTGGCAACCGAGCCAGTCGTTGATCGCAACGGTAACGAAGTTCGCCAAGAGTCTTTTAACGCGATTTACATGATGGCTGACTCTGGTGCTCGCGGTTCTGCTGCGCAGATTCGTCAGTTGGCGGGTATGCGTGGTTTGATGGCGAAGCCCGATGGCTCCATTATTGAAACACCGATCATCGCGAACTTCCGCGAAGGTCTCAACGTGTTGCAGTACTTCATTTCAACACACGGTGCGCGTAAAGGCTTGGCTGATACAGCGTTGAAAACTGCTAACTCCGGTTATTTGACGCGTCGTCTTGTCGACGTCACTCAAGACTTGGTCGTGGTCGAAGACGACTGCGGTACTTCCAACGGCGTGGCCATGAAGGCTTTGGTTGAAGGTGGTGAGGTGATCGAAGCCTTGCGCGACCGTATACTGGGTCGAGTGGTTGTGGCTGATGTGGTTAATCCTGAAACTCAGGAAACCGTGTTTGAAGTGGGCAAGCTGCTTGACGAAGATGCGGTAGAGTTAATTGATCATTTGGGAATCGACGAAGTTCGTGTTCGCACGCCGTTGTCTTGCGAAACACGTTATGGTCTGTGTGCAAAATGCTATGGGCGCGACCTGGGTCGTGGCTACCTTGTCAATAACGGTGAGGCAGTCGGCGTGATTGCTGCGCAATCGATTGGTGAGCCAGGCACACAGTTGACCATGCGCACTTTCCACATTGGTGGTGCAGCTTCCCGCGCGGCGGTTGTCTCGAGCATTGAGGCCAAGTCAAATGGCGTAATCCGTTTCACTGCCACCATGCGCTATGTGACCAACGGCAAGGGCGAGCAAATTGTGATTTCCCGCTCGGGGGAAGTCTTGATTACTGATGATTTTGGACGTGAGCGTGAGCGCCACAAGGTGCCCTACGGCGCCACACTGGCTGTCCTCGACGGCAATCAGGTGAAGGCTGGTGCGATGCTCGCTACCTGGGATCCCTTGACCCGCCCGATTGTGACTGAATACGCAGGCAAGATTCGCTTCGAGAATATCGAAGAGGGTGCAACTGTGGCCAAGCAGATCGACGACGTCACAGGCCTGTCAACTTTGGTGGTTATTGATGCGAAGCGTCGAACTGCCGGTAGCAAGGGTGAGCGCCCGCAGGTTAAGTTGATTGACCCGCAAGGCAATGAGGTGAAAATTGCTGGTTCCGATCACTCGGTAAATATCAGCTTCCCGGTCGGAGCGCTCATTACAGTGCGTGACAATCAGGATGTCTCAGTGGGTGAGGTGTTGGCGCGTATTCCTCAGGAAAGCCAGAAAACCCGTGACATTACTGGTGGTTTGCCCCGTGTGGCCGAATTGTTCGAAGCACGTTCACCCAAGGATGCAGGTATGTTGGCCGAAGTCACCGGCACGGTTTCCTTTGGTAAAGACACCAAGGGCAAGCAGCGTCTGGTGATTACCGACCTGGATGGTGTTTCTCACGAGTTCTTGATCCCCAAGGACAAGCACGTGCTGGTGCATGATGGCCAAGTCGTTAACAAGGGCGAGTCCATTGTGGATGGTCCGGCTGATCCGCACGACATTTTGCGTCTGTTGGGAATAGAAGCGCTGGCACGCTACATTGTGGATGAGGTTCAAGATGTTTACCGCTTGCAGGGCGTGAAGATCAACGACAAACACATTGAAGTGATTGTTCGTCAAATGTTGCGCCGCGTGATCGTGGATGACCCTGGCGAGACTGGTTTCATCCCTGGCGAACAAATCGAGCGCTCTGAACTGTTGGATGCGAACGACAAAATGCGCAACGAGAACAAGCGTGAGGCAACTTACCAAAACATCTTGTTGGGTATTACGAAAGCGTCACTTTCAACCGACTCGTTTATTTCAGCTGCTTCCTTCCAGGAAACAACCCGCGTATTGACCGAAGCCGCAATCATGGGCAAGCGCGATGAATTGCGTGGTTTGAAAGAAAACGTGATCGTGGGTCGTTTGATCCCGGCAGGTACGGGTATGGCTTTCCACAAGGCCCGCAAGGACAAGGAAGGACGCGAAGCAGAAGAGTTGCGTCTGATGGAAGCCGAACATGATCCTCGTGCGCAGGCTGAGGCCTTGTTCAATATTCCAGCCTCTGAGGGTTCTGACGAAGCCTAAGTGGTTGACGGAAATATAAAAGGTGATGGTAAAACATCACCTAAATCATTGACCCGCGCTTGTGTTTTGGAATACAATCGCGGGCTAAATTGGCTGCGGGCACGCCCGTAGCCCTTTTGTTTTTTTTAACCGGAACTGGAACTATGCCAACCATTAATCAGCTAGTGCGTAAACCACGCACCAGTGTGACCATGAAGAGCAAAAGCCCCGCGCTCGAGGATTGCCCTCAAAAGCGTGGCGTGTGCACTCGTGTTTACACCACAACTCCAAAAAAACCAAACTCTGCGCTGCGTAAAGTAGCCAAAGTTCGCCTGACCAACGGCTTTGAAGTGATTTCCTACATTGGTGGTGAAGGCCACAACTTGCAGGAACACTCCGTGGTGTTGATCCGCGGCGGTCGTGTGAAAGACTTGCCTGGTGTGCGCTATCACATCGTGCGTGGTTCACTTGACTTGCAAGGCGTTAAGGACCGCAAGCAGGCTCGTTCCAAGTATGGTTCGAAGCGTCCAAAAGCTGCCAAGGGCTAATTAGCCAATTTAAAACCGCATTCCGTGCGGCACACGTTTGGTGTGTCGAGTAAGCAGATGCATAAGTGGGATTGCCCACGCTGAAGATAAAGGAATAGTCAAGATGCCACGTCGTCGCGAAGTGCAGCGCAGAGAAGTGCTGCCAGATCCAAAGTTTCAAAGCACAGAAGTAGCCAAATTCATGAACGTCATCATGTTGTCTGGCAAAAAAGCTGTTGCAGAACGCATTATTTACGGTGCTTTTGACAGCATCTCAACGAAAGCTGGTAAAGACCCACTCGAGGTGTTTAACGCCGCGATCAACAACGTAAAGCCTGTTGTTGAAGTGAAGTCTCGCCGCGTCGGTGGTGCGAACTACCAAGTTCCGGTGGAAGTTCGTCCCTCACGTCGTCTGGCTCTGGCCATGCGTTGGGTGCGTGAAGCAGCCAAGAAGCGTAGTGAAAAGTCCATGGACCTTCGCCTGGCAGGTGAGCTGCTAGAGGCGGCTGAAGGTCGCGGTGGTGCGATGAAGAAGCGTGATGAAGTTCACCGTATGGCTGAAGCCAACAAGGCCTTCTCGCATTTCCGATTCTAAATTTAACTGGAGTAGCAAATGGCTCGTAAGACGCCCATTGAGCGATATCGCAACATTGGTATTTCTGCGCACATTGATGCGGGGAAAACCACAACGACTGAACGTATCCTGTTTTACACGGGCGTTAGTCACAAAATTGGTGAAGTGCATGATGGCGCGGCCACCATGGACTGGATGGAGCAGGAGCAAGAGCGTGGTATTACCATCACCTCTGCTGCCACTACCTGTTTCTGGAAGGGTATGGACAATTCCTACCCAGAACACCGTTTCAATATCATTGATACACCCGGACACGTAGACTTCACGATTGAAGTTGAGCGTTCCATGCGTGTATTGGATGGTGCTTGCATGGTCTACTGTGCGGTGGGTGGCGTTCAGCCTCAGTCCGAAACAGTATGGCGTCAAGCCAACAAGTACAAAGTGCCCCGTTTGGCATTTGTAAACAAGATGGACCGTACCGGTGCCAACTTCTTCAAAGTTGTTGACCAGATGAAGACTCGCTTGCGAGCCAATCCTGTGCCTATCGTGATTCCCATCGGCGCCGAAGAAAAATTTGTCGGTGTTGTTGATCTGATCAAGATGAAGGCCATCTATTGGGATGAAGCGTCACAGGGTATGAAGTTTGACTACCGTGAGATCCCCGCTGAACTGCAGGCTGAAGCTGACAAGTGGCGTGAGCAAATGGTTGAGGCAGCTGCCGAAGCCTCTGAAGATCTTATGAACAAGTATCTTGAAGAAGGTGAGTTGTCTGAGGCTGAGATCAAGCTTGGTCTGCGCACGCGCACCATCTCTACCGAAATTCAACCCATGTTGTGCGGTACAGCCTTTAAGAACAAGGGCGTTCAGCGCATGTTGGACGCTGTGATTGACTTTTTGCCTTCCCCTGTTGATATCCCTCCAGTAGCGGGTACTGACGAGGACGAGAAGGATGTGGTCCGTCATGCAAGTGACGAGGAAAAGCTGTCTGCCTTGGCATTCAAGCTGATGACCGACCCGTTCGTTGGTCAGCTCACATTCGTGCGTGTGTACTCTGGAGTTCTGAACAAGGGTGATTCAGTTTACAACCCTGTTCGTGGCAAGAAAGAGCGTATTGGTCGTATCGTTCAAATGCACGCCAATAACCGTCAGGAAGTTGAAGAGATTCGCGCCGGCGACATCGCCGCTTGCGTGGGTTTGAAGGAAGTGACTACCGGTGAAACGTTATGTGATCCCTCAGCGATTATTACGCTGGAGCGCATGGTGTTCCCCGAGCCTGTGATTGCTCAGGCTGTAGAACCAAAGACGAAGACTGACCAGGAAAAAATGGGCATCGCCTTGGGTCGTCTGGCAGCAGAAGATCCGTCTTTCCGCGTTCGCACTGACGAAGAGTCCGGTCAGACAATTATTGCCGGTATGGGTGAATTGCACCTCGAGATTATCGTAGACCGCATGAAGCGTGAGTTCGGGGTAGAAGCCAACGTGGGTAAACCACAGGTGGCCTATCGCGAAACCATCCGTAACACCGTCAAGGAAGTTGAAGGCAAATTTGTACGTCAGTCAGGTGGTCGTGGTCAGTATGGTCACGTGGTACTCCGCGTTGAGCCCAATGAAGCCGGCAAGGGTTTTGAATTCCTCGACGAAATCAAAGGTGGTGTGGTTCCCCGTGAATACATTCCTGCGGTGCAAAAAGGTATTGAAGAATCCTTGAGCAATGGCGTATTGGCTGGCTACCCGGTAGTTGACGTGAAAGTCGCTTTGCACTTTGGTTCGTACCACGACGTTGACTCCAACGAAACAGCGTTCAAGATCGCTGCTTCTATGGGTTTCAAGGAAGGTATGCGCCGCGCAAGCCCTGTGCTGCTCGAGCCAATGATGGCTGTCGAAGTAGAGTCTCCAGAAGACTATGCTGGTACGGTCATGGGTGACCTGTCGTCTCGCCGTGGTGTTGTTCAGGGTATGGACGACATTCCAGGCGGTGGCAAAGCGATCAAAGCGGAAGTTCCTTTGGCTGAAATGTTTGGTTATTCCACAACGTTGCGCTCTCTGACACAGGGCCGCGCGACTTACACAATGGAATTCAAGCACTACAGTGAAGCCCCGAAAAACGTTGCGGATGCTGTTATCAGCGCCCGTGCCAAATAATTGAAATTAAAGAACTGAAGAGGTATTTGC